>NZ_JBPYCT010000013.1:0-157796 GCF_051846875.1 Flavobacterium sp. ARAG 55.4
ATAAAATGTTGCTGTTATCAAAAAGTAAGTTATTTGAAGCTCTTACATTATAAGCTTTGTACCATAAATCTTCACCTATAAAATAAGTTGTTCGATCGGTATGAAGATAGATTTTTTCAATATCAGAAAGAGATTTTTTCTGCTGAGCCTGCAAAAAAACAGAGATTAAACCGAAACATAAAATACTAAAAATATGACATTTTTTAAAGAAGACTTCAATCATATGATAATTCAAATTATTGTTAAACAATGAATATTCTTAATAAAACACAATCAATTATTAAGCCAATAATTACAAAATAAATGTTAATTTAAAATAAATTAATAATTTAACTACAAAAAAACCGTTAAGAGGAGCAAAAAAATTAAATCTTACTCTTTTCAACGGTCTAATACTTATTAAGATTAATTGCAACAATTAAAAAAAGTAGAAGAAACTAATTTAAATTCTCTGGCTTTTTAATGTTATAATAAGTTTTTTTAACTACCGGAATTCCGGTAGCTGTAATTCCTTCTAAAACAACTTTTACTTTCGTCTCTACTTTTGTATTCTCAAAATTTACAGTTACGGTTCCTGTTTCGTTTGGGTGTACATACGGATTCCAATAAATGGTATTTCTTACCGCTGCTTTATCATCCAACTCTAAGTCAGGATTTTCCGGATCAGGAATATAAAAAACACGTTCCGTATAAAAACCGTCTATTTCCTTTTTAATATTATTAAAACCTCCTTTTTCAACAGGTTTCACTCCTTTTTTGAGGTAAATAGCTATAACTCCATTAGCGCCTTCTGAACCATAAACCACTGTACCTGGTCCTTTTAAAGCTTCAATTTTTTCAATATCGCTGGGCTGGATAATATCAATATCTGATTGATTAATCACAGGAAAACCATCTAATATAAAAAGGGCAGGTTCGTCAAAACGCATAAATCGAACCGAATTACCCGTTGTGATGACTCCGGGAATTACAAACTGAATAAAATTATAGATGTCATTTGTTACCGGTGATTTTTCATCAACTACATACGAAAAATCAGGAATGCCATGAAGACTGAACGTGGTGTTTTTCTTTCTTTGCTGTGATTTTAACTTCATCCAAAATGTTTTCGGGCTGTATCCCAAAAGCTACATTTTTCTTAAAAACATGGTCAACTACTTTCTGCACAGGATCAGTCCAATTTATCGCTTCTTTTTGAAATGAAACTGCAACCGGTGTTTGTTCAATAGGATTCACTATTATTTCCCCTCTAAACTTTCCTTTTTCATTTCTGGAATTTAAAAACATATTGGTTTTTCCTGAAAACATCATATTTTCAAATTTAAATCCTCCATTAGCATCTGTTACTGTATTAAAAATGTTCATGTGCTTTTTATTGATTAAAGCCAATGTTAAATTAATATTTATCAATGGTTTTTCGCCTAAAAGTTGTTTAACCCTACCCGAAATAGTGATTCCTTTTTCTGCTTTGTAACTAATGGAATCCATGGATTGAGGCATCGTCTTCCATACAAAATCTCTCCAGCCCTGAGTTAACAATAAATTGTCCAGATGTTCCAGGCGTTTTGGATTATTTGCATCAAAATAATCGCCCGGATGATGTACTTTTCCCCTAATATCGGATTCCATCAGAAAATAAGAACTAATATTACTCCCGCTATACTTATCCTCTGTTTCCCCATTCATATCCGTAACACTCAACGAAAAACTTGCCGGTTTAGCCACACCTGCCTTTGTTTTTGATGAGATATTAATTATAGCTTTTTCTTTAGGAGTGTAACTCTCTTTATCGGTAACTAATTGCACCTCTAAATCATGGTCTTTTTCAATATAAATCAAGCGTTCACTTTGCGGTTTAGCATTACTGTCGTAAACTGTAATCTGGCTGATACCATCTGGTGCTTTATCTCTGGGAAGTTCAAAAGAAAATACGGTTTGTTTTATTGTAAACTCAGTTTCTAAATAGGAAATCCCTTTTGATTTGCAAACCACCATAAGCAGCGGATTCGGATTTTGTGCCAAAGTAGCTTCGTTTGTAGTAATACTTAGAATATTTCGCCCTTTCATTGCTCTGAAACTTATTATATAACCTTGCTTGAGGCTAGCTACGTTTTCGATGAGTGAACCACCTTCGGGAAAAAATTCAAGTTTAAAATTATTTCCTTTAAACGTTTTTATGATTTTATTTTCAATTGCTGCATTTTGCTTTTTACTGGCATTAGAATGACTTTCAAAAACGTCAATTATTTCGATATTTTTTTTAAAAATAAAATCTTCTCCAAAATTTCGGTTCCAATTCGTATACGCACGCAATTGATAAACTCCTGGTTTAACACCAAGAGAATCCTGCAATTGAAAATCGCCATTCCCGAGCCCCATTTCCAGATTGGTCTTATTTCGGGCAATTATTTTAGAATTCGGTGAAATTAATTCTACATATAAAATGTTACTGTTATCAAAAAGAATATTATTATAAGCACGCACATTATACGCTTTATACCATAAATCTTCACCAACAAAATATCTTGTGCGATCGGTATGAAGATAGATTTTTTCAACATCTGCAATTGTCTTTTTATCCTGTGCCTGCAAAAAACTCAATGAAGTAACCAACCAAAAGAAATAAATTAAAAAGCAATTTTTATTGCTAAGAACAGCTTTAGCCATATCAAACTCAGAATTTATATTAATACAAAATAATACTTCTTTTAATTCTCTACGCCATAAGTATGAAAACACTTAGGCAATTAAACATTAAGATAAGTAAAATTTTACTAAAATAGCTACTTAAAATAAATTAACTAACCTGTACTATCCTGTAAAATAGAGACTAAATTCCATTTTAAAAAATCACCTATTTTCTAAACAGAAATAAAAAAATGCTTTTTCATAGTAAATACAATTATTTACCACAAAAAAGCATTCATTAAAATCAATTCTGCTTTATTAAACTAACTCTTTAAAAAACTGTTTTAAAACAACATCATTTTCAAGTGTTGGAGTAAAAACTTCTAAGATTACGGGCTGGTTATTTTGAGGATAGAATTGCTGTAAACCTTCTTTTAAGCTTATTTTATCAGTAGCTATGATGTATTTAAAACCATACATTTTAGCCAAATGTTCGGCCGTTAAATGATGTGTTGTTTCAAAAAAAGTATTAAAAACGGCTGTTTGCTGATGCCCTGGTAAAATTCTGAAAATACCTCCACCACCATTATTGATAAGAATAATTTTGAAATTATCAGGAATATAATTGTTCCAAAGCGCATTACTGTCATATAAAAAACTCACATCGCCGCTAATAAAAACCGTTGGCTTATTATTGGCTACAGCCGCACCAATAGCGGTAGAAGTGCTTCCGTCAATTCCGCTCGTACCGCGATTACAAAATACTTCAATCGAAGTATCAATTTCCATTAATTGTGCGTATCGAATGGCCGAACTGTTACTGATTTGCAATTGGCTATCCTTTGGTAAACTTTTAATAATAGTGTCAAAAGCCAGAAAATCTGAAAAAGGAGTGTTTTTTAAAAAGAGCGACTGCTTTTCTTTTCTAATGTTTTTTATATGATTCATTTTCGCAAAATAATCACTTTTAACACTTTTAGTATGAGGTAAAAAAGTTTCAAAAAAAGTATTGGGATTCACCTCAAAATGCTTTGTTAAAATACCAAAAGTATCGTAAGCCCGTAACGAATCGATGTGCCAATGTTGTTTGGGGTTATACTTTCGTAAAAAAGCTTTGATGCGTTTGGAAACAATCATTCCGCCAAAAGTGATTAGAATTTCCGGGCAGAAATCTTCAAAATCAGCATCCGTGAATGGGGTGATTATGGTGTCAATATTCGAAATAAAATCAGGATGGTGTAAATTAGAAGTTCTTTCTGTCATTACCACAACCGATTCATCTTTCGCTAAAGTTTCCAAAGTGGAATCCGAAATTAAATTAGGATCATTTACTCCTACCAATACTAACTTCTTAGTGGACTGATTCCAAATATCCGCAAAAGCTGTTAAATCTTCTAAAGGAGTTATGGGATTCAAACTGGCAAAATTATGAGTCATTACATCAACTGAAAGCTCCGAAACGGTTTCATACAAAGGCTCTTCAAAAGGTGCATTAATATGAACAGGCCCTTTTTTATAGAAAGCTGTATCAATGGCATCGTTGATTTTATGGTCATTAACTTTTGAAGCTTCTTCTGTTAAATTAGCATTATACAAAGAATGATTAGCAAAAACATTTTCCTGACGAATGGTTTGTCCATCGCCAATATCAATTTTGTTTTGTGGTCTGTCAGCCGAAATGACAATCAAAGGAATCTGACTGTAAAAAGCTTCGGCAACAGCCGGATAATAATTCAGCAATGCCGAACCTGAAGTACATACTACAGCCACAGGTCGCCGGATTTGCTGGGCTATTCCCAACGCAAAAAATACTGCACAGCGTTCATCAGCAATACTGTAACATTTAAAATCAGGATTAGAGGCAAAACCAATGGTTAACGGAGCATTTCTGGATCCGGGAGAAATTACGATATCGGTAACTCCTTTGGCTAAACAAATTTGGATGATGCTTTGCGCTAAAGGTATTTTGGGGTAAATCATTGTTTTTATTTCAAAGAGTCAAAGATACAAAGATGACCTTATTTTAAAGCCAAATATTTATACTAAAAACATAAAATAATTACATTTAAATATAAATCTTATATACAAAAAAGCGATTTCTAAATTGATTTAGAAATCGCTTTTAAAAGAATATAAATTTTATTTATTGTTTAATCCAGTTTACAATTTCCGGAGCATCCGGTTTTGTTTTAGAATAATACACTTCCACCAAATGGCCTTTTTCATCAATCAGGTACTTTTGGAAATTCCATTTTACTTCTGAATCTTTTATGCCATTTTTCTCTTTTTGGGTTAAAAATTGATAAATCGGACTCATATCAGCTCCTTTTACAGAAATTTTATCCATCATTGGGAACGTAACTCCGTAATTTAACTTGCAAAAAGTTTCAATTTCTTCGTTAGTTCCAGGCTCTTGTCCGTTAAAATTATTAGCCGGAAAACCAATTACTGTGAAACCCTTGTCTTTGTATTGCTTATAGATGGCTTCTAATTGCTCATACTGTGGGGTAAAACCACATTTTGAAGCTGTATTTACAATCAGTACCTTTTTTCCTTTTAAAGAAGAAAAATCAAAAGTGTTTCCTGATAAATCTTCTGTTTTAAACTGATAAATACTTTGTGTATCCATGGCTGCTTTTGTTTTTTTATGCTGTGCCTGAGTCATTCCGCTAAAAAGGATAAAGGCAGTAGAAACCGCAAATAATAGGTTTTTCATATCATTTATTTTTTTTATAAAATTAGTTAAATTCTACATACACCTATTATTTTCAAAGAGTAATTTCAATTAAACATTGGTTAAATAAAACTTAATATTCCTGTATATAAAATAAAAAACGGAATCAAAAAATAATTCTCATTCTTTAATTGCATAAAAATCATACATTTCTAAATAAGTTTCATAAGTTTGTATTGCAAAAAAAATCAAAACTATGAGCCAGGACGAATTATTAGTTTTAATCTACAGGAAGGACGAAAAGGCTTTTACACATCTGTATGATATGTATGCGAAAAGTCTTTTTTCTGTAATAAGTGTTCTTATTAAAAACACAGAGGAAGCAGAAGATGTGCTTCAGGAAGTATTTGTAAAAATCTGGAAAAATCTGGATACTTATAACGAAAGTAAAGGTCGTTTTTATACCTGGATTCTCAATATTGCCCGTAATACTTCAATTGATAAATTACGCTCTAAAAACTTTAACAACAGTCAAAAAAACCTTTCCTCTGATAATTTCGTAAATCTATTAGAAGACAGTAACAAACTGAACAGTAAGGTTGACGGAATAGGAATGCAGGAATTTATTAAAAGGTTAAAACCCAAATGTATCCAGATAATAGATTTATTATTTTTTAAAGGCTATACTCAACAAGAAGCAGCGGAAGAACTGGAGATTCCTCTGGGAACAGTAAAAACACACAACAGAAACTGTATTAATGATTTAAGAAACTATTTGAAAGTATAGTACAATGGAAACGAAAGAATATATAGAATCAGGGATATTAGAACTTTATGTTTATGGTTTATTATCAGAAGCAGAAAGTGAAGAAGTAGCAGCAATGGCTAAAAAACACCCCGAAATCAACGCTGAAATTATAGCAATTGAAAAATCAGTTGTGGCACTATCATCCAGCTTCTCACCATTTCAATCAGCTGAAAATTACGCTAAGATTAAAGAAAAATTAAACTTAAACGCCAGCGAAGTAATCCCAATGACTCCTAAGAAAAATTGGTCACAATACATTGGCTGGGCTGCTGCAATCGTGTTATTGGCTGGAATTGTGTTCCAATACAACCAATTAGAAGAAACCAATAATCAGGTAGTGAATACTTCTATTGAAAAAGCAAAAATTGAAAAAGAACGAAATGAACTAGCTGTAAAAAAAGCAGCTGTAGAGAAAAACTTAGCAGTTATAAAAGATGTTAACAATACTGTAGTTACACTGGGTGGTCAGACTGTAGCTCCGGAATCTTCCGCTAAAGTGTATTGGAACAAAGAAACACAAGTGGTTTATGTAGACGCAACGGGCTTACCGGAACCGCCTAAAGGAATGGTATATCAGGTTTGGGCTTTAAAATTAAATCCGCTTACGCCAACAAGCATTGGATTACTGGATAATTTTGATAAAAACGACCAACGCTTTTTTGCTGTTAACAATACCGGTGATGCAGAAGCTTTCGGGATTACTCTGGAACCTGCAGGCGGAAGCTTAACACCTACAATGGAACAATTGTATACTTTAGGAAAAGTATAATTCAATTCGAAATTTAAAATATTAAAAAGGCTTTCTCACGAAAGTCTTTTTTTGTTTCATACAGTTCTAGTTTGCATTGATTATATTTGCACAATTATAATTTTTCATGAGCTATACTCTTCTTTCCTCGCCTCTTCAGGGATTTACCGATTTTCGTTTTAGAAATGCCCAAAACAAATACTTTGGAGGAATTGATACTTTTTATTCTCCCTACATTCGTTTGAACGGAAAACTCATTATCAAATCATCTTATCAACGGGACTTGCTTCCTGAAAATAATGAAGGATTAGAAGTGATTCCGCAAGTGATTACTAATGATGCGGACGAATTTTTGTTTGTTTCCAAATATGTTCAGGAATTAGGATACAAAGAATTGAATTGGAATTTAGGCTGTCCGTATCCAATGGTAACCAAATCCGGAATGGGTTCCGGACTGATTTGCCAGAGTGAAAAAATTGATGATATTCTTAAAAGAGTACATGCCGAATCAGATATCCTTGTTTCGATGAAAATGCGCTTGGGTTATGATAATGCCGAAGAAATTCTGGATGTTTTACCGCTATTAGAAAAATATCCCATTAAAAACATAGCAATTCACGCCCGCATAGGAAAACAATTGTACAACGGCGGAGTCAATTTAGACGGTTTCCAGCAATGTGTAGATAATACTAAACTAAAACTGTACTACAACGGCGATATCACTTCGGTAGCTCAATTTCACAAAATGCAGGAACGCTTTCCATCGATTGATCACTGGATGATTGGTCGCGGATTAATTGCCGATCCTTTTTTACCTTCTATGATTAAAAACAACAGCTCCGAATATCCATCGAACAAAATGGAATTATTTAATGATTTTCACGATACTTTATACGCGGGATATAGCGAATCTTTATCTGGAGCCACTCACATTTTACTAAAAATGCACCACTTATGGGAGTACTTTTCAGTTATTTTCTCGAATCCACACAAAGTGCATAAGAAAATAAAAAAAGCCAAAAGTATCCGGAATTACGAGCAGGCGGTTAGGGAGATTATTAAGGAGGGGTGATTTTATATTTTACAAAAAAAGGTTCAACGTGCTGTTGAACCTTTTTTGTTTATATAAATATTATTAATTACTTTTTATAATACTTTCGGTATGTGGGGTATGTGATCGCTCCAATTAGAGCAATTCCTCCCAGCGAATAATAAATCCAGTTTAGTGAATGTGCTTCCCCACTGGCATACGAATGCAATCCGACCAAGTGGAAATTAACTCCGTAATACGTAAACAAAATGGAAATAAAAGCAAACATACTCATTAAATTAAAAACCCATTTCCCTCTTAATGCCGGTACAAAACGAGCATGAATTACAAAAGCATATACCATAATACTGATTAAAGCCCAAGTCTCTTTTGGATCCCAGCCCCAGTAACGTCCCCAGCTTTCATTAGCCCATTGTCCACCCAGGAAGTTCCCAATAGTCAACATAATCAATCCGATGGTTAATGCCATTTCGTTGATATAAGTGATTTCCTTAATATTTAAATCCATCTTGGTTTTGTTCTTTTCATTGGTAAAAAAGATTAATACCAACGATACAAACCCAAGTATAAATCCTAATGCAAACGGGCCATAACTCGCTACAATTACCGCAACGTGAATCATTAACCAATAGGAATTCAACACCGGTTGCAGATTAGCAATTTCCGGATCAATCCAGTTCATGTAGGCTGCCATTAAAATCATTGCAGTTACAAAAGCCGATGAAGCAACAGTCAGCTTTGATTTGATATCGAAAGCCAAACCAAAGAACATCGTTGCCCAGGAAACATAAACAATCGATTCATAAGCATTACTCCATGGCGCATGTCCTGAAATGTACCAGCGCGCAATTAACCCTAAGGTATGCAATGAAAATAATAATCCAATGAAAATATGCATTCCGTTAACTAAGTAATTCAGTACTTTTCTTTCTTTGAATATTTTTAAGATAGTGAACAGAAGCATTAAAATAGCCGCTGTTAAATACCAATATGGTAATTTTTGGAAAACATCGTATTTGTTATACAAAATCTCCATACTGACTTTGTCTTCTGAAGGCAATACTTTTTCACCATATTTTCTTTGAAAACCATGAATACTTTCCAGCAAATCATCTGAATTTTTATAATCTCCTGAGACAGCAGCATTCGTCAAAGAACCAAAGTATAAGGGTAAAACGCTTTTAGTGTACGTAGAATCCATTCCTTTTAAGCCCGCTGTTGCTAAATCGTTAACAGAAATCCATTTGTTATTAGCATCATTCGGAATCGGGAAAATTTTCAAAATAGTTCCGCTTAAAGCTGATTCCATCAGGTTGACTTTCTTATCGGTTTCTACAAAGTCTTTTTCAAACTGATTGGGATTTGCGGCCTGATATGCTGCTTCTAAATAAGGAGATAATTTGTAATTACCCTGCCCGTCAAAAAAGGCAATAAAAGGAGCGTATTTTGCCTTAGCATCAACACCAATAATTTTACGAATACTGTCATTGCCGCTTTTAATGTAAATCAGCGGGACTTCAATCCATAATTGTGCATACTGTGACATGGACAAAAATACCTGATCAGAGTTCATGCCTTTGTATTCGTTAGCATGGCTTACTTTTCGCAACAATTCTGATGAAAAAGTATTAATCGGTTTCATTCTTCCGCCTGCATCCTGAATGATTAATCGACCAAACTGAGCGGCATGCTTTTCAGAAACTTTATATTTTGTAAGTAAGGAATCTATTTGTTTTTCCGTCGGAGCCACTCTTGCCGGCATTGTTCCCGCCTGTTCTGTATATGCGTGATTATGCCCGGCTTCCTGTTCGGTATGTTCATGATTGTGGTCGTGCCCTTCATGATCATGGTCGTGATCCTGCATTTGTGCAAAACCATTAAGACTTAAAAATAAGACCAAAATGGTAATGAGCTTTTCTTTCTTAGTTTTAACCACATCTAATTTTCGTTTCAAATCAGCAAAACGGGAATGCTTGGTAAACATAATTGCCATCAATGAAAAAAACAACAAAAAATAACCCGCATAGGTAATGTTCGTTCCCCAAAAATCATGATTTACTGATAATATGGTTCCTTTTTCATCCGGATCAAAACCTGATTGAAAAAAACGATAGCCCTTATGGTCTAAAACGTGATTCATATAAATTCGGGCATCAAAGGATTTTTCTGCTGAATCCTGAACGGTTACCTTACTTTCAAACGAAGAATAACTTTTCTCTGTTCCGGGATATTTTTCAGCTATAAAATCATTCAATTGAATTTTAAATGGTAAAATATAAGCTTTACTGCCGTAGAATAAAGAATATTCAATGTTTCCAATTTTTACTGTTTTTGGTTCTCCAGTTTTCCCTTTAGAACCCAGCAGCGTAATTTCTTTTTCCTGTCCTTCGGCATTTACGGTTACAACCAGAGCATCTTCGTGATTTTTAGCTTTAAAGTCATTATTGGATTCATACTCAATAGTTCCTCTAACAGCAGGATCCGGAAAAACGATTCTGATATCACCAATGCTGTATAACGAACGCATCATCAATGGCTGAACATTATCTTTAGTTACCGCTCCCTGAAACTTATCAGCCATACGCATAAAGTTTCCTTCAAATGGTGTTTCTATAGTATATTCTTTTCCGTCAAAATTAATGTTAATCGCACCATCAGTAGGTTTATTCAAAGCAAAAAGTACGTTATGAATATTCTGCACTTCGCCTTCTTTCAGAAAATGTTCTTCACGTCCGCCATCACCGGCTTCCACTAATTTCATGTATAAAGTTCCTTTAGCATCAGGTTTTATATACTCTTTTGCTCCCATAATAAAGTTTTTGTATTTTACTTCAAAGGGAGTATCGGCAAATTGTCCTGAAACAGAGAAATTATTATCCGTTACCGGGGAAAGTAATAAACGTTTTTCAAAAACGCGTCGTTTCATCTCGCCCTTATATTCTCCATCAACAAAAACAGATAAAAAAGTTTTTTCAGAGTAAAATTGGTTTTCGGCAGCGCCTTCACGAATGGGCATCACACCTTCATAACTGATATAACGTGTGATAAAAGCACCTAACAGAATTAAAATAAAAGCCAAATGCAACAATAAAGTAGCCCATTTTTCTTTTTTTAATAATTGGTAACGTTTGATATTTCCGATGAAGTTTATCATAAAAAACACCATAATTCCCTCAAACCACCAGGTATTATAAACCCAGATTCGGGCTGTATCCGTATTGTATTTACTTTCGATGAAAGTTCCTGTTGCCATTGCTACTGCAAAAGCAATAAAAAGAAAAGCCATTAAGCGGGTAGAAAATAAAAAAGAGTAGATTTTTTTATCCATTTTAAAAGGATTGCGTTTTATAAAAGTGCGACAAAAGTACTCAAAAATGTTGAGTACTAAAGCGGTGTAATTGTTAATTTAATCCAAAATTAAGAACCACTAACTCCTTATGTAATCTTCTTTTATGAATGCAAAAATTATATGTTTTTTTTACTCCACCAGCTTTTTCAGACTATCATAAACTGCCAGTTCCACATCAGCCGGATTCCTGATATTGAATTGTTCCAGCAATTCATTCAAATGTGCTTTACTGATATTCCTTTTATTTTCAATCGCTTGTAAAAGTAATCCACTCACCTTACTTAAATTATTCGACAGTGGTAAAACAGGCTGAATTAAAGGAGCATTGGCACTCAAACGAGTTAAATCAAAATCCATAGCTATCCATTTTTTTAAATAATCAGTCACTATTTTTTGATTAACCAACTCCTTATTTTCTAAATAGTTTTTTACTGCTTTATTAAACTCATAAGCATCAGCTGCATCGGCAGTACAGGCATCAGCAAACAAAGTTAACGGAGAATACATCATGTATTTTTTTCCTCCTCCATTGCGTTTGTAAATTTTGTAAGGTTCGCAAATATTCGTAAAATCATTTAAAGATTGGGTATCCTGATAATTACTGATGTTTCTTAAGATTACTTGTTTATTTCGAATATGTGTCAAACCAATTTCTTCTAACCGAAATGAAATTTGCCTCAACCGCTTGTGCATACTTTCCAGATTTGTCACGGTATCATTAGACCACAATCTTTCGGCAATAGCTGCTGTACGAGGCCATATTCTGGAATCTATCGTTAAAGGCGTTACAAGTTCACTCCACATAGTGGCTTCACCTCCCAGAATTCCTGCTTTTTCCTCTTGGGTCAAAACCACATTTTCAGGCATTGGATCATTCAGATAATGACTATTTACACCCAGCATCAAATCGATATAATAACCATTAGACAATACTGTTTTATAGCCATTTTTGACGGCTTTTACAAGAGAAGCTCCTGGCTCCAGACCCTCATTTACTCCCCTCCAGGAATGAATAACAGCATTCTTTGGCATCTCTTTAGTCATGATCTCCTCCCACCCCATCAGTTTTTTGCCATGTTTTTCTAACATTGGAACTAATTTCAAATTAAAATAAGTTTGCAAATCATGATTGGTCTCTAAATGATTTTTTCTTTTAAATTTCTGTATTTTGTGATTAGCATCCCATTCCTTCCCGTTATTTTCATCCCCGCCAATATGAAAGTAAGGACCGGGGAACAACGGACAAACTTCATCAAAAATTTCACTTAGTATTTGATAAGTTAAAGGATTAGAAGGATCTAAAGCAGGATTGTGAATTCCTGATCTGATTTCGACAGCATAGGGTTCTTCACCAGATAACCGACTTCCTATTTCGGGATAAGCTGTTAATATTGCCGATGCATGCCCGGGAACATCAATTTCCGGAACCACCATAATCCCTTTTTCATCAGCATATTTCACCACTTCTTTAATTTCTTCCTGAGTATAAAAACGACCATTAGAAGCTAACTCCGTAAGTTTGGGATGCTTCTTTATTTCAATTCGCCAACCCTGATCATCAGCTAAGTGCCAGTGAAAAACATTCATTTTTACAGCAGCCATTCCGTCCAGATTTCGCTTAATTACGTTAACAGGCTGAAAATGCCGCGAACCGTCAATCATTAAGCCACGCCAGGAAAATCTTGGTTTATCTTCAATTACAACTGAAGGAAAATAAAATGAAGTTCCATTATTCTGAAGCAGCTGCGAAAGTGTTTCTAAAGCATGAAGCGCACCCAAATCATTCGTTGCTTCTATCTGAATCTTATTTGACTGTACAGATAAATGATAACTTTCATCATCATGGATTCCGGTTTCTCCTTTTTGAAGGCAATTAATTTGTAATTGTGCTTCCGGAAATTCATCTTTTTTTGATATAAAACCCTGATTGAAAAATAAGCCCGTTCTTTCATCCAGTCTTCTTAAAAAAACAGTCGCTGCTTTGAAAATTCTGGAATCTGGGTTTCCGGAAATATTTATTTTGAAATCTTTAGTTAATAAAAAAGTATGATTTAAAACAACTACTTTTTGTGGCAAAGGCATTAAACTTAACTGTTGTTCCTTTTTAATCTGAGCATTTGAACTAACAACAATTAATAACAGAAATAAATATTTCATAGTGCTGATACATTTATAAATTACAAAAAAAACGATATACAGCCCATAAAGATAACTGTTTTAAAAAGATTAATTTAAAAAAACATTTGTTTAAATGCCTTGAAAAACGAGCATTCACATGGACAAATCATTCATAAATCAGGAGTATTTAATCAATCATAACATTCTGTCAACATTCTTCTAAATTTGGGCTTTCTATTATTTTTTTATTCAGTTTTTTAAAAATACTTTTACCTGCACTAAAAAAAACACTTCACTAAAAAAACACCTGAAAAATTATGGATTCTGAAAATTTACAAACAAAATGGGGACAGTTTATTTCTCTGGTAACCGTATTCTTTTTTTGGGGATTTGTTGGCTCTGCCAATGACATTTTAATACCTGTCTTTAAAAAAGTATTTACCTTATCACAAGTTCAATCCCAATTAGTAGCATGGGCATTTTATGCGGCTTATTTTGTGGGTTCTTTAATTTTTTTCCTGATATCATTAAAATCAGATGTATTACAAAGATTTGGCTATAAAAAAACTCTAGCTGCCGGTTTAACACTTTCGGCATTGGGTTCTTTTCTGTTTGTTCCGGCTGCCACTATGGAAAGTTTTCCTTTTTTTTTAACAGCACTTTTTACTGTAGGATTGGGTTTTTCAATCCAGCAAATTGTAGCTAATCCGTTAGCTATAAAAATGGGAAGTCCTGTAACCGGCGCCCACCGATTAACATTAGCCGGAGGAGTTAATTCATTCGGAACCACTATCGGTGCTATCTTACTTGGTATCGCACTGTTTGGAATGGGAGATAATCAAAAAACAGCTCTTTCATTAGAAGATATTAAACTTCCGTTTATTATACTCGGAATGGCGTTTATTGCGGTAGCGCTTTTTATGTTACTTTCAAAAATAGAAGATCCCGCTAAAGAAGAAGAGGTAAAAATAGAAGCCGGAAATAAAAAATTTGCTATAAAAGATTACCCGCAGTTGTATTTAGGGATGATTGCTATCTTTATTTATGTAGGAACCGAAGTTACTATAATAAGCAACAATAAGCAACCTTCCAGCTTTATTAAAAACTGCCGAATTTGGAAATATACTGGAAGAAGCCATTCCTCCATTCATCGCTTTGTATTGGGGAAGTTTAATGATTGGACGCTGGAACGGCGGAGTAAATGTATTTAATACTTCTAAAACAGCTACCATCGCACTTAAATTTATTGTTCCGGCATTAGCTTTTGGAGTCATTATTTTTACTAATATTTTTGCTGAACATAATGTTTCTGCCTTCTATATTTATCCTGCATGGATATTGCTTTTTATACTGATTAGTTTTATTGGAGGAAAAAATGCCGGCAAAACTTTAATGCTTTTTGGAGTTTCAGGATTAGTGATGATGTTAATTGGCTTAATATACCCAGACAGGGAAATTGCAAAATTCTTTTTTATCTCAGGTGGATTGTTTTTATCAATAATGTGGCCTTCTATTTTTGATTTAGCCATTGCTGGTTTAGGAAAAAATACAGGAAAAGCTTCATCTTTTCTTATTATGATGATTCTTGGAGGTGGTATAATTCCTTTAATTCAGGGAAGAATATGCGATTTTGACTTAAGTAACCCGGAAGGAATTATGGGGATTTCCTGGACGCATTTTTCATATATCGTTCCGCTTTTAGGATTTGCTTATTTAGGCTTTTATGGTTTTTACTGTCCTAAAATCTTAAAAAAACAAGGTGTTTTCTATGTCGAAACCGAAGGTGGTGGGCATTAGAAAAATAGCGTTATATTTTATACTTAAAAAGTCATCAAACTTATTTTGATGACTTTTTTATTGAAACAACATATTCAGAATTTAAATAATAGAATAATTGATTTTTTAAAAATATATTTGTTCAAAATTTTGAAAATGAAAAAACAATTACTCCTGTTTATCTGTATCCTTTTTATTACTTCCTGTGGAGTGAAACAAACGCGAAACCTGTTGACTTCCGGAAATTATGACGAGGCAATTGATAATGCTGTTTATAACTTACGCTCTAACAAAGACAAAAAAGGAAATCAGGATTATGTATACCTGCTCGAAGAAGCTTTCGCAAAAGCAAAAGAAAGGGATTTAAACCTTTTAAACCTGTTAGAACAGGAGAAAAACCCAGCGAATCTGGAGAAAATTTTTAACACCTATATTCAGTTAGATAACAGACAGGAAAAAATAAAACCTTTACTTCCGTTAAAATTTATAAAAGAAGGTAAGAATGCCAAATTTCCATTCGATAATTATAACAAACAAATTGCAGAAAGTAAAAATGCTTTATCTCAATTTTTATATACCAATAGTGTCGCTTTATTAAAATCTTCCGATAAAAAACAAATCAAAAAAGCTTATGACGATTTAGAATATCTGAATCAAATCAATCCTAATTACAACAATACTTTACAACTTCAGCAGGAAGCATTAAACAAAGGAAGGTATTATGTAAATGTAGCATTACGCAATCAGACTAATATGGTTATTCCTGTGGCTTTGCAAAATGATTTATTGAATTTCAACACTTTCGGAATGAATGATAAATGGATCGTTTATCACAATACTTTTCAGAATAAGACAGAATACGACTATCAGATTATTGTTAATTTCAAAGCAATCAATATCACACCGGAACAAATTAAAGAAAAAGAATTTGTTAAAGAAAAAATAATAAAAGATGGTCTAAAAGATCTTTTAGACAAAAACGGAAAGCAGCTAAAAGACAGCCTTGGAAAAGTGATTAAGGTGGATAATTTAAAAACTATTGTCATCCAAATAAAAGAATTTAATCAGTTTAAAGCATGCCAGATTACAGCTAATGTGGATTATGTTGATTACAAAAACAAACAAGTCTTACACAGCTTCCCTTTAGCATCTGAATCTGTTTTCAGAAATGATTATGCAACTTACAAAGGTGATAAAAGAGCTACTGAAGAAGCTTATTATTCTTATTTTAATCGAAAATTAGTTCCGTTTCCCAGCAATGAGCAAATGATTTATGATGCAGGAGAAGATTTAAAAGTGAGGCTGAAGGATATTTTTACTAAAAACAAAATCAGTAATTAATTCCTGGAAAGATTTAATTATAATCGATTTAATTTATTTAAACTGCTTTTCTAAATGTTAAAATAAATTATAAAATCGTGTTCAGTTTCAAAAATATGCTTACTTTTGCTGCAATGAATTACAAAAGTCTACATATTACTACCTTGTCACGGATAGACAAACCAGTTACTTCGCCCGAAGTACGGATACTTGTATAGTATCTAAAATGCTTTTGTTTTATTATATTCATTCTTTTATTAGTACCACATTGAAATTACAGCCGTTATCCGTTGGATTAACATATCCAAAAAGTGAAATTTTATTTATTTTATATTCCTACATTTTTTCTTGTTGGTTTTATTATGTTAATTTTGCAATCAATTTCAAAAAAGGTTCAAGACTAAAATATAATTATTTAACTTTTTTTAACCCAAAATTCATCTTTTGAAATGAATATCTCTATTGTTATAGCTCAGGAAGAACATTTTAAGTACGCACAAATTATTTGCGATACGATAGAAACGTCTGCCCTATTGAGAGGAACCGGAATAGCAAAAAGAACTCCTGAGTACATCCAGAAAAAAATGGAAAACAGGGATGCCGTTATCGCATTAGATAAAAACGGTGATTTTGCAGGTTTCTGCTATATCGAAAGTTGGCAACACGGTAAATTTGTTGCTCACTCCGGATTAATTGTACATCCTGATTTTAGAAATTTAGGCTTAGCCAAAAAAATAAAAACCTTTGTATTTGATTATTCTTTAAAAAAATACCCGGGAGCCAAAGTTTTTGGTATTACTACTGGTTTAGCAGTAATGAAAATCAATTCTGATTTAGGATACAAACCAGTTCCTTTTTCTGAGTTGACTAATGACCCTACTTTCTGGTCCGGTTGTAAAACCTGTACTAATTTTGAAATTTTAAAAAGTAAAGATTACAAAATGTGTTTGTGTACAGGAATGTTATACGATCCTGCCGAAAAGCCAAAAGATCCGCCTAAACATCCATTTAATGTCCGGATCTGGAATCGTTTGAAAAAAATCAAGCAAGCGTTGTTTTTAGAAAACAAAGACGAATATGTCAAATTATTTAAAAAATTAAATCTAATCAGCTAAAAGCCAAAAGCCGATAGCATATATAATAGTTACATAAAAATGAAAAAAGTTGTATTAGCTTATAGTGGAGGTTTAGACACCTCATATTGCCTTAAATATTTAAAAAATGAAAAAGGATATGAAGTTCACACCGTATTAATTAATACAGGAGGTTTTGATGATGCCGAATTGAAAGCTATCGAAGACAGAGCGTATGAATTAGGAAGTGCTAAACATGCTAACCTTACTATCTTAGATAAATATTACGATAAAGCTATCAAGTATTTAATCTTTGGTAACGTATTAAAAAACAATACATACCCACTTTCAGTAAGTGCTGAACGTGTTTTTCAGGCCATTGAAGCTATTAAATATGCAAAATCTGTAGGTGCCAGTGCAATTGCTCATGGTAGTACAGGTGCCGGTAACGACCAAATTCGTTTTGATTTGATTTTCCAAACCTTAGCTCCAGAAATTGAAATCATCACTCCTATCCGTGACTTGAAATTATCCCGTCAGGAAGAAGTAGATTACCTTTCTAAAAACGGAGTTCACTATTCTTGGGAAAAAGCACAATATTCTATCAACAAAGGACTTTGGGGAACTTCTGTTGGAGGAAAGGAAACATTGACTTCCGGACAACCATTACCTGGCGAAGCATATCCTTCTCAATTACAAAAAGAAGGAGAAGAAAAAGTTACTTTAGAATTTAAAAAAGGAGAATTAGTAGCTGTAAACGGTGTTGCTGACAAACCTTCAAACAACATTGTTGTTCTTGAAAAATTAGCTAACGCTTATGCCATTGGTAGAGATATTCACGTAGGTGATACGATTATTGGAATTAAAGGAAGAGTTGGTTTTGAAGCTGCTGCTCCATTAATCATTATCAAAGCACACCATTTATTAGAGAAACACACGCTAGGAAAATGGCAACAATACTGGAAAGAACAACTAGGAAACTGGTACGGAATGTTATTCCATGAAGGACAGTTCTTAGATCCGGTAATGCGCAACATCGAAACTTTCCTGGAAGATACTCAAAAAACAGTAAATGGAACTGTAACAGTTTCATTGAAACCGTATCACTTTTCATTAGACGGAATCGAATCGCCAAATGATTTAATGAATACAGGTTTCGGTCAATACGGTGAAATGAATAATGCCTGGACATCAGAAGATGCGAAAGGATTTATCAAAATTTTGGGTAATGCTCAAAACATATTTTCATCTGTAAATAATGAAACTTACGAATAATTAAGTCCAAAAGTCGAATGTCATAAAGTAAAAAGAGCTAGAAATAGCCTTCAGTAAACTTATGACTCTAGACTTTATGACTTTAGACTAAAAAAAATATTATGATTAAAGTTGGAATAATAGGTGGTTCAGGATACACAGCAGGAGAATTAATTAGAATCCTGATGTTTCACCCGAATGCCAAATTAGATTTTGTTTACAGTACTACTAATGCCGGAAAACCACTTTCTGTTGCACACCAGGATTTAATGGGTGATATAGAAATGAATTTTACTGACACTATCAATCCTAACGTAGATGTACTTTTCTTGTGTTTAGGACACGGAAAATCAATTTCGTTCTTAGAGAACAACAAATTCTCTGACAACACCAAAATCATCGACTTAGGAAATGATTTCCGCTTAACAAAAGATAAAAATTTCGACGGAAAAACATTTGTGTACGGCTTGCCTGAACTAAACAAAACCGATATTAAGAATACCAAATACATTGCAAATCCAGGTTGTTTTGCTACAGCAATCCAATTGGCTTTATTGCCATTAGCAGCTGATGGATTATTGACTGAAGATGTGCATATCAATGCTACAACAGGAAGTACAGGAGCTGGAGTTAGTTTGTCTGCTACATCACATTTTAGTTGGAGAAACAACAATTTCTCACACTACAAAGCATTCGAACACCAACATTTGGGTGAAATCAATCAAAGCATTAATCAATTGCAGGCTTCTTATAGTGACGAATTGATTTTTGTTCCTAACAGAGGAGATTTTCCAAGAGGGATTTTTGCAACATTATATACAAAATCAGAAGAAAGTTTAGAAGATTTGGTTGCCAAATACGAAGCTTTTTATGCTGATCAACCGTTTGTAACTGTTACAACTACTAACATCAACATGAAGCAGGTAGTTCAAACCAACAAATGTATTATTAGTTTATTGAAAAAAGGAAACCGGGTTTTAATAACATCTGTTATTGATAATTTACTCAAAGGCGCCTCTGGTCAGGCCGTTCAAAACATGAATTTGATGTTTGGATTAGACGAGACTACAGGATTGCATTTGAAACCTTGTGGATTCTAAAAACAATTAAAAGATTGAAGGATTTAATAATTTAAAAATTAGTAAATCTTATTCATTTAAAATTCATTCAGATACAACAATGAATCTTTAAATCATTCAATTTTTAAATCTTTAAATTAAAACAAAATGAACTTATTTGACGTTTACCCATTATATCCTATTACCCCTGTAAAAGCATTAGATTGTACGATTACAGATGATAAAGGAATTGAATATTTAGATTTATACTCTGGTCACGGAGTAATTTCTATTGGTCACACCCAACCGGATTATGTGGCTAAAGTAAAAGCACAGTTGGATAATTTGAGTTTTTACTCGAATGCGATTCAGAATCCATTACAAGTGGAATTAGCTGAGAAATTAGGAAAAGCTTCTGGCTTAACTGATTTCAGCTTGTTTTTATGTAGCTCTGGGGCTGAAGCCAATGAAAATGCTTTAAAAGTAGCTTCTTTTCATACCAATAAATCAAGAGTTATTGCTTTTGATAATTCGTTTCACGGAAGAACTTCGGCAGCCGTTGCGGTTACAGATAACAAAAAAATTGTGGCACCAATCAATGCACAACAAGTAGTTACTTTCCTGCCATTGAACCAAATCGAATTGGTTGAAGCTGAATTGCAAAAAGGTGATGTTTGTGCCGTTATCATCGAGCCTATTCAGGGGGTTGGTGGTTTAGACCAGGGAACAACCGAATTTTTCCAAGCATTAGAAAAAGCTTGCGCAGCGAATGATGTTGTTCTGATTTTAGACGAAGTACAATCAGGTTATGGAAGAAGTGGAAAGTTTTTTGCTTTTCAACATCACGGAATCAACCCAGACATTGTAACCACTGCTAAAGGAATGGGGAACGGTTTCCCTATTGGAGGCGTTTTAATTTCTCCAAAATTCCAGGCCAGTTATGGTTTATTAGGAACCACTTTTGGCGGAAGCCACCTAGCTTGTGCAGCAGGAATTGCAGTGCTGGATGTAATGGAAGCTAAAAACTTAATGGCAAATGCTAAAGAAGTAGAAGCTTATTTTCTTGAAGCGATTAAAGTAATTCCTGAAATCAAACAGGTAAAAGGAAGAGGATTGATGTTAGGAGTCGAATTTGATTTTGACGTGAGTGCTCTGAGAAAGAAAATGATTATTGAAAAACATATTTTTACAGGAGGTGCCAATAATAAAAATTTATTGAGAATCCTTCCTCCCCTGACGATTACTAAGGAAGCGATTGATACTTTTATCGTTGCTCTACAGGAATCCCTAGCGGAATTAAAATAATATAAATCCATAACCTTTGTTGAATTTAAAAATTGAACAAAGGTTTTTGAATAATTTTACAACACATGAATACCTTACTTCCAATTGAAAAAAGAAACGCTGTACTAAGTACTATGGCGACACTTTTAGAACAAGAAAGAGAAACTTTAAAAGCCATCAATCAACAGGATTTAGCCAATTATAATGGTGAAGATTTAGCGATGGAAAAAAGGCTTCTTGTAGATGATGCTAAAGTAGACGGAATGATACTTTCAGTTCAACAATTGGCAAGTCAGGAAGATCCTGTTGGGCAGATTCGTTATGAATTCACCCATGATAACGGAATGAGAATCAGCAATAAAACTGCTGCTTTTGGAACGATTTTAATTATTTACGAGTCTCGCCCGGATGTAACTGTTGAAGCGGGTGGTATTGCTTTTAAATCAGGAAATAAAATTTTATTGAAAGGTGGAAAAGAGTCTTTACTTTCTAATCAAAAGATTGTTAGCCTTTGGCACCAGGCTTTAGAAAGCAATGGCGTGAGCACGGATTGGGTTGAATATTTGAATTACGACCGTGTACAAACCCAGGCTTTCTTAGAAAAACCAACACAAAGAGTCGATTTAATTGTACCACGTGGTGGAGAAAAACTGATTGAATTTACTAAAAAACACGCCAGTTGTCCAGTGATTGTAAGTGGTCGCGGAAACAATTTTGTATATGTAAATGCTGATGCCGATTTAAACAAAGCAATGAACATTATTATTAATGGAAAAACCTCAAACATATCAGTTTGCAACGCTTTAGATAAAGTTTTAATTGATACTAATTTACCAAATTGGGAAGCATTTGCAAAACAATTAGTAAGTGAATTAGAGAAATTTAAAGTGACTGTTTTGGGTGATAATTCTGTTGCAAAAGCAACCGGGATTCAGGCCATCGAAAACGATTTGATTTGGTACGAAGAATTTTTAGATTACAAAATTGTCATTGGAACAGTAAATTCTAACCAGGAAGCGATTGCTAAAATCAACAAGTACTGTGGAGGACACTCAGCTTCTATCATTACCGAAGACCAAGCTACTGCACAGGAATTTATGGAAAACATTGATGCTTCATCCGTATACCACAATGCTTCTACCCGATTTACCGATGGAGGACAATTTGGTTTAGGTGGTGAATTAGCCATTAGTACTGATAAATTACACCAACGCGGACCTATTGGGTTACAGCATTTGGTTACCAATAAATGGTATATTTACGGGGAAGGACAGATTAGATAAAGATTGAAGAATTCAAAGATGAAAAGATTGAAAGATTAAAATTGGAATATCTAATTTTTAAATTCTTAAATCTTTAAATCTTTAAATCTAAAACCATGGCAAAAAAAAGAATATTATTAAAATTAGGTAGCAATACATTAACCAAAGAAACCAATCACATTTCCAGAGGAAAGATTGAAGATATTGGAATGCAAATAGCTGCTTTGAATGATGAATATGAATTTATCATTGTAAGTTCTGGCGCTATTGCTGCTGCCAAGCAATTTGTAAAATTAGATAAGAATGACAAAGATGTTTTTATAAAACAGGCTCTGGCTTCTATTGGGCAACCTCATTTAATGCGGATTTACAATGAGAATTTTAAAGATTTAGGATTACACACCTCGCAATGTCTGCTATCTTATTCTGATTTTGAAAAAGAGCAGACTAAGAAAAACATTGTAAACACCATTAATGTATTAGTTAAAAACAACTACATTCCTATTATTAACGAAAATGACACCGTTGCTACTGACGAAATCAAATTTGGTGATAATGATAAACTGGCTGCCTTAACAGCTGTTTTACTGGAAGTGGATATTCTGATTATTGCAACAAACACAAATGGAATATATACAAAAGCATCTATTGGTAATCCAAATCCTGAAACCATAGCCATTGTGAATGATTTAAGAATTTTAGAAAAAGAAATTGGCGAAGCAAAATCATCTCACGGAACAGGCGGAATGCAATCTAAAATAGAAGCAGCAGCCATTGCAAAGGAAGCTAATATTGAAACCTGGATTGTGAATGGTCTCAACGACAATTTTATATTGAACGCATTAAAAAACGAAATACTTTTTACTAAAATAATATAAGAAGCTAATTTGGTTGTTTACTGATTTGGATATTCACTAAACAAATCAGCAAATAACCAAATAAACAAATACCCCTCTATACTATGAACTACATATCAATTCAGAATATTGACAACTTATCCCAATGGGTTCAGGATGCACTTAAAATAAAAGCCAATCCTCTTAAAAATAAAAAATTAGGAAAACACAGAACCTTAGGAATGTTATTTTTCAATCCTAGTTTAAGAACCCGTCTGAGTACTCAGAAAGCAGCCTTGAATTTAGGTATGAATGTTATGGTAATGAATTTTACTAATGAAGGCTGGACTCTTGAATTTGAAGATGGAGCTATAATGAGTCAGGGCGCTTCTGAGCATATTAAAGAAGCTGCCGAAGTAGTCTCTCAATATTGTGATATTATTGCTATCAGAGCTTTTGCCGGATTAGTAGAAAAGGAAAAAGACAATGCCGAAATTGTACTGTCAGGTTTCTTAAAACATGCAACTGTGCCAATTGTTAATATGGAAGGCTGTACAGGACACCCTTTACAATCATTGGCAGATGCGATTACTATGGAGGAATTTAAAACACCGCACAGACCAAAAGTTGTTTTAACCTGGGCACCACATCCTAAAGCTTTGCCTCAGGCAGTTGCTAATTCTTTTGTGGAAATGATGCAGTTACAGGATGCTGATTTTGTGATTACTCATCCCGAAGGATACGAGTTAAATCCTGAAATCACCAAAGATTCTAAAATTGAATACGATCAGGATAAAGCTTTTGAAAATGCCGATTTTATTTATGCAAAAAACTGGAGTAATTATATTGAATACGGTCAAATTACCAATGCTGACACTAACTGGACTATAACAGCCGAAAAAATGGCTCTGACCAATAATGCCAAATTCATGCATTGTTTACCGGTAAGACGTAATGTAATTGTGGCTGATGAAGTAATTGACAGCGAAAACTCAATTGTAATCCAACAGGCTAATAACAGAACGTATGCTGCACAGTTAGTATTAGAAAAAATATTAAAAAAAGTGTATAAATAATACCAAAAGCTGTTATTTTTCAGTATTTCAAAATTTTAAAACAATGAAACAACAACTTTCAATCATAAAAATAGGCGGAAACATCATCGATAATCCAACAGAGTTAACGCAGTTTCTTGCTGATTTTTCTAAAATAGAAGGCAATAAACTATTAGTTCACGGTGGTGGAAAATCAGCAACTAAAATGGCACAAAGTATCGGTTTAGTTCCTCAGATGGTTGATGGACGCCGTATTACGGACCAACCCATGCTTGATGTTGTAGTGATGATTTATGCCGGCGAAATTAATAAAAATGTTGTTGCACAGTTACAGTCAAATAATACTAATGCAATGGGATTTTCAGGAGCTGACGGAAATTTAATCCAGTCATCCAAAAGAAATCATCCTACCATTGATTACGGATTTGTAGGTGATGTACAAAAAGTAAATACACCATTATTAGAAACCTTAATTACCAATGGAATTGTTCCTGTTTTCTGCGCCATCACTCATGATAAAAACGGACAATTGTTAAATACAAATGCAGATACTATTGCCAGCGAATTAGCTATCGCTTTATCAGAAGTATTTGAGGTAACTTTAAATTATTGTTTTGAAAAAGCAGGAGTTCTTACAGATGTTGAAGATGAAAATTCAGTGATTGAACTAATGAATTCCAACCTTTATGCCAAACTAAAAGCAGAAGGTGCCATCCATTCCGGGATGATTCCCAAATTAGATAATTGTTTCAACAGTTTGTCTAAAGGAGTACAAAAAATCCGAATCGGACACCATAAAATGCTGAAAGATTCAGCTGCTGTTTGCACCAGCATCCAATTATAAGCAACAGTCGTTTTTTTTAAATAAAAAACAACCGCTGAAAAATTAGAAGAAAAACTTCTAAGAAAACTCCAAAAGTAAATTCTTATTGGAAAAACAAAACAAAATGAAAAACATCGAAACACTTACTCAAGAAGCAATTGCACTATTAAAAAACCTGATTGAAACGCCTTCCTTTTCCAGTGAAGAACAACAAACAGCACTTTTAATAGAAAATTGGTTTAACCAGAACGAAATACCTTTCAAGAGAGAGAACAACAATGTTTGGGCATTCAATAAACACTTTGACAAAAACAAACCTACGCTTTTATTAAACTCACATCACGATACAGTACGCCCTAATCAGGCCTATACCAATGATCCTTTTAAAGCTATAGTTGAAGATGGAAAATTATACGGTTTAGGAAGTAATGATGCAGGAGGCTGCTTAGTTTCATTACTGGCTTCCTTTGTTTATTTTTATGATAAAGAAAATTTAGCACATAATGTGGTTATCGTTGCTTCCGCAGAAGAAGAAAGCAGCGGAAAAAATGGTTTAAACAGCGTTTTAAAACACCTGCCTGAACTGGAATGCGCTATAGTGGGCGAGCCTACCTTAATGCAATTAGCTGTTGCCGAAAAAGGATTACTGGTTCTTGATATAAAAGTAAAAGGAACTCCAAGTCACGCTGCACATCAAAACGATGACAGCGCCATCTATAAAACACTGCCTATCGTAGAATGGTTTAAAAACTATTCTTTCGAAAAAGTTTCGGAGCAATTAGGACCTGTAAAAATGACCGTAACTCAGATTAATGCCGGAAAACAGCACAATGTAGTCCCGTCAGAATGTGATTTGGTCGTAGATATCCGGGTAAATGACTGCTACAACAACAGCCAGATTTTAGAAACGGTAAGAGCTAATGTTGATGCCGAAGTAAATCCGCGTTCGATGCACTTAAACGCCTCTTCTATTCCCGTTTCTCACGGATTAGTTCAGGCAGGTATCGCACTTGGAAGAACAACTTATGGCTCTCCTACTCTTTCAGACCAGTCGGTTTTAAATTGTAAATCCTTAAAATTAGGTCCCGGAGACAGTCTGCGTTCACATTCGGCAGATGAGTTTATTTATTTACACGAAATCGAAGAAGGAATTGAATTGTATATCAAAATACTAAGCGATTTCTTCAAAATTTAAAATATTCAGGAGCTAATCCCGCTATTCGCTACAATCTTTTTATCCCAAAAGACGGGATAAAAAGGATTTTCGCTACTATCGGGGCTAAAAATTATAAAAGGATAATAAGTACGGACAAGTCACGACTTGTCCCTTTAACAAAAAAAATATCTTATGAAACTTTGGGAAAAAGGAATACCAACAGATAAACAAATCGAACAATTCACTGTAGGAAACGACCGTGAACTGGATTTGGTTTTAGCCAAATATGATGCTTTAGGTTCAATTGCTCATGCTAAAATGCTGGGGCAAATTGGTTTATTAACCCAAGAGGAAACCGATTCATTAGTACTTGCCTTAAATGAAATTATCACTGATGTTGAAAAAGGCGATTTTGAAATCGAAGACAGTTTTGAAGACGTACATTCAAAAATAGAATATCTGTTAACGATAAAGCTAGGCGATGCCGGAAAAAAAATCCACACTGCCCGTTCCCGTAACGATCAGGTTTTAGTAGATGTGAATTTATATCTAAAAGACGTTGTAAAAGACCTTAAAACTCAGGTAAAAACATTATTTGATTTGCTGATGGAATCAGCTGAAAAACATCACAATGTGTTATTGCCCGGTTATACGCATCTACAAATCGCTATGCCATCCTCATTCGGAATGTGGTTTTCTGCTTATGCCGAGACGCTGATTGATGATATTACGATGCTGAATGCCGCTTTAAAAGTGGTCGATCAAAACCCTTTAGGTTCGGCTGCCGGTTATGGAAGCTCCTTCCCTATCAACCGAAGCTTTACCACCAAAGAATTAGGTTTCGAAACTTTGAAATACAATTCGGTGGCGGCACAAATGAGCCGTGGAAAATCGGAGAAAACAGTCGCTTTTGCGATGAGCAGCGTAGCAGCAACATTGGCCAAATTTTCTATGGATGTCTGTTTGTACATGAGTCAGAATTTTGATTTCATCTCTTTACCTGCTCATTTAACTACAGGTTCCAGCATTATGCCACACAAGAAAAACCCCGATGTTTTTGAATTAATCCGTGGAAAATGCAATAAAATCCAGTCTTTACCATACGAAATCACTTTGATTACCAATAATTTGCCAAGTGGGTACCACCGTGATTTACAATTACTAAAAGAAGGTTTGTTTCCGGCAATTCAAAACTTACAAGCCTGTCTCGATATCGCTATTTTCTCGATTAAAGACATTCAGGTAAAAGACGAAATCCTAAACGATCCTAAATACAATTACCTGTTTACCGTGGATACTTTAAATGAAATGGTAGTGGCAGGAATGCCTTTTAGAGATGCATACAAAGCTGTTGCTGAGCAATTAGAAGCCGGCACCTATCAGTCTCCAAAAGAAACCAGACATACTCATGAAGGAAGTGTCAACAACCTCTGTCTGAAAGAGATAAAAGGAAAAATGAACCGCGCTTATTAAAAAAAACATACCTCAATATAAGCCATGAATTCAGGAATTATAATTTAATTTCTGAATTCATGGCTTTTTTTCGTTTATAATTAAAATATTGTATTATTATATTATCATTTTATTAAATCGACTCTTTTTAGTTTTTTTTTGTAGGATTATAAGTTTGTAAGAATTAATTTTAGGATATCAAATTCTTAAAATTTTAAACTATGGCATCCTTTACTTTTAAAAAAACCGTGTGTTTTCTAATCTTCTTTTTTAACCTGCTTATTTTAAGTGCTCAGAATAAAACAGATACTGTTATTATGACTAATGGAGAGAAAAAAGTTGGAAAAGTTGTATCTGTCAGCGAAAATGCTATTAAATTTACATATCAGGGAGAAGCTTTGGAATATGAATTGAAAAAATCAGGAATCAGCAAAATTGAATTTGCCAGTGGAAGAACTGAAATAATTACAAACACTGATATTCCATCTGCTTCTGCTTCTACTGCCACAGAGAGAAAAGGCAGAATTGCTGTTTTACCTTTTGAATTTATTACAAATGATTCCGCACTTAATGCGAATGCTATGGCAGAGCAATTGCAAAACGACAGCTACCTTTCCATTAAAGAAAACACTCATGGATTACAAATTCAGGATCCGGTAACAACCAACAGCATTTTAGCCCGAAACGGAATTCCTTATACATCCATCAAATCAAAAAGCCCGGCAGAAATGGCCATGCTGTTAGGTGTCGAAAACATCGTTTACGGAATTGCAAATGTTACAAACAAAGGGACTTCTT
The DNA here is from genome assembly GCF_051846875.1 of Flavobacterium sp. ARAG 55.4. NCBI lineage: Bacteria > Pseudomonadati > Bacteroidota > Flavobacteriia > Flavobacteriales > Flavobacteriaceae > Flavobacterium > Flavobacterium sp. ARAG 55.4. The sequence goes on from NZ_JBPYCT010000013.1 coordinate 28,524, forward strand.
CATACGGCAGCGGAGTATCTACCTATAATGGTAAGGAAACAGAGAAAAAAGAAGGAAACAAAGAACAGACTAAATCATCCGGCAGTATTTACAATTCTAATAATGCAACCACTATTATTAATTATGACACTAAGATTAGCTTAAATTTTTATAATGATCAGGGAACAAATCTTTATTCAGAATCCAGAAATTCTTTTGGCACCAGTTTCGATGCTTATCATGCCACTATCAACTATCTGATTAAGCGTTGTCCTTTTGGTTCTAAAGTAAAAAACTAATACTGAGCTGAAGTTATGAAAAAGCACTGTTTCTTTTTTCTATTGTTATTTTCTGCACTAAGCTGGTGTCAGAATCCAAAGCCGGATGCTGTCAAAGACAGCTTAGCAAATGAATACATTCAGTTGTATGAGGATGATATAAAAACAAGACTGGGTTTCAGTAACAGTTTTAACTCGTTTCACATTAAAGATAAAAATAGTAATCTGGATTTTACACTGTCTCCAAATCAGAGAGTACGCACTACATTTACCTTTATGTATAAATTTATCGAATTTGATCTGGGTTACACACCTGAATTTATCCGTTTTAATAAAGACAATGAAAGTAATGGTAAAACAACATTCTATAATTTCAGCACCCGACTCTATCTGGGGAAATGGATGCAGAGTATTGATTATAGCAAAACAAAAGGATTTTATGTGGATAAAGACGATATAGGAATTGATGAAAACTTATTGTTTTCAGATTTTCAGGTTCGGAAATTTGGCGGAAGCACTTCATACATTTTTAATCCAAATTTTTCATTTAGAGCCGTCTTTTTACAAAGTGAATGGCAAAAGAAAAGCGCCGGAAGTTTTGTACCCGGCATCAGTTATTATTTTACCCGGATAAAAAATAACACTCCCAGCGAAGACAACAGTATTGACATTGCTGCAGGTCCCGGCTATTACTATAATTGGGTGATTAATAAGAAATTTTTAATTGCTGCAGGAGCTTATGGCGGAGTTGGTTACAATAATACCAAAACAACCTATACTGACGGCACAGCTGACGAAAAGGTAGACGGACTTTCACTGCAGGCGCAATTATCACTCAATATAGGATACAATTCTGAAAGATTTTATACAGGAGTTACAAGCAGACTGAATACCTTTTATTACAAAACTGATCCCAGAATTCATATTCAGGACCAACAGCAGTTTTTTGAATTTTATATAGGCTACCGTTTTAAAGCACCTGAAAAAATCAGTAATGCGGTAAACAATCCTCAGAGTATAATTAAAAAGAAATAAATCATAAATAAAAAAACCCCGAATTCACGAATTAAGTTACTATAATTCGTGAATACGAGGCTTTACACTTTTAATCTGTACTATGTGGCTAAAGAAGGAATTATCAATTCGTGAATTAGTAGCAATGACTGAAACAAAAATCTACAGCTTCCCTTTCAACACTGTAGCATCAATATCTGAATGTGAAGCATCATAAACCGATTTTCCGTCTTTAATCAATAGAATTTGTGGTGATTCATGATACACATTAAAACGATTTGCTATTTCATTCGAAACTTCGCGGTAAGCGATTAAATCCAGAAAATAAGGTGTAACCTCGCCCTGTAAATCAAAATCCCTTTCAAACTGTTTCAGCGCCATTCTGCTGATACTGCAACGTGTACTGTGTTTAAAGATGAGCGAAGGTTTTTCATTTGAATTAAAAATTATCGCTCCTAACTGATCGATTGTAGTCAGATTTTCCCAGTTTATTTTAGACTCTTGTTGTTTTGGAGTTTCATCACTCCCGAAAATATTTTTAAAAAAACTCATATTTTGACAGATTTTCTGACTTTTTGGCGTTTAGAAATGATAAAAATCAGCTTTAAAATGCCTTTTTGTCCTTAATTTTATAGATGGAATATAATTTGTCCCTTTCTGCAAAGTTAAGTATAAGTTTAAACCAAATCTATAAAAATATGAACATTAATAAATTTACAATCAAATCTCAGGAAGCCATACAACGTTCCCAGCAACTGGCTCAGAGTAACGGACAACAGCAAATTGAAAACGAACACATTTTCAAAGCTATTTTTGAAGTCGATGAAAATGTAGCACCTTTTATTTTAAAAAAACTCAACGTAAATGTACCGTTGTTTTTGCAGGTTCTGGACAGCACGATTCAAAGCTTCCCAAAAGTTTCGGGCGGCGATGTGATGCTTTCCCGTGATGCCAATAAAGCATTGAATGAAGCCGAAACTATAGCTAAAAAAATGAACGATGAATATGTATCTGTCGAACACTTAATTCTGGCTATTTTTGACTCTAAATCAAAGGTTTCCCAAATATTAAAAGATCAGGGCGTAACCGAAAAAGGACTTAAAGCGGCTATTGATGAATTGCGAAAAGGCGAAAGAGTGACTTCAGCATCGGCTGAGGAAACCTACAATTCGTTAAATAAATACGCAAAAAATCTGAATGAGTTAGCCAAATCAGGAAAATTGGATCCGGTAATTGGTCGTGATGAGGAAATTCGGAGAGTATTACAAATTTTAACCCGAAGAACTAAAAACAACCCGATGCTTGTGGGAGAACCCGGAGTAGGTAAAACCGCTATTGCCGAAGGATTAGCACATAGAATTGTAGATGGCGACGTTCCTGAAAACCTGAAAGAAAAAATCGTTTATTCACTGGATATGGGAGCATTGATTGCCGGTGCGAAGTACAAAGGAGAATTTGAAGAACGTTTGAAATCAGTGGTAAAAGAAGTTACTTCTGCCGAAGGAGATATTGTACTTTTCATTGACGAAATCCACACCCTTGTGGGTGCCGGTGGTGGCGAAGGTGCCATGGATGCTGCTAATATTCTGAAACCGGCTTTGGCTCGTGGCGAACTCAGAGCAATTGGTGCAACGACTTTGGACGAATACCAAAAATATTTCGAAAAAGACAAAGCGCTGGAAAGACGTTTCCAAAAAGTACAAATTGAAGAACCGGATACGGAAAGTGCCATTTCGATTTTGCGTGGTATCAAGGAAAAATACGAAACTCACCATCAGGTGCAAATTAAAGACGAAGCCATTATTGCTGCGGTAGAATTATCACAGCGTTATATTACCAATCGTTTTTTACCGGATAAAGCCATCGACTTAATGGACGAAGCCGCTTCTAAAATCCGAATGGAGATTAATTCCAAACCAGAGGAGCTGGATGTTTTAGACCGTAAAATCATGCAGCTTGAGATTGAAATCGAAGCCATCAAACGGGAAAAAGACGAGGCAAAACTAAAAATTTTAGGTTTGGAATTAGCCAACCTGAAAGAAGAAAGAAACAAGATTTTTGCCAAGTGGAAAACTGAAAAAGATGTAGTAGATAATATTCAGGCGGTTAAAAAAGAAATCGAAGACTTTAAATACGAAGCCGAACGTGCCGAACGCGATGGTGATTATGGAAAAGTTGCCGAAATAAGATACGGAAAAATCAAAGAAGCTCAGGAGCAATTAGACCAATTAACAAAAGAGCTGCAGGAGAATCAGTCCGGCGGAAGTTCGTTAATCAAAGAAGAAGTTACCCGTGAAGACATTGCCGAAGTGGTGGCGAAATGGACCGGAATCCCGGTGGTAAAAATGCTGCAGGGTGAGCGTGAAAAACTGCTGCATCTGGAAGAAGAACTGCATCGCAGAGTAGTCGGTCAGGAAGAAGCCATTGAAGCCATCAGTGATGCCGTGCGTCGCAGCCGTGCCGGATTACAGGATATGAAAAAACCAGTAGGTACCTTCCTTTTTCTGGGAACCACCGGTGTGGGTAAAACCGAATTAGCCAAAGCGCTGGCCGAATATTTATTCGACGATGAAAACGCGATGACCCGTATCGATATGAGCGAATATCAGGAACGTCACTCGGTAAGCCGTTTAGTAGGTGCGCCTCCGGGATATGTAGGTTATGATGAAGGCGGACAACTGACCGAAGCCGTGCGTAGAAAACCGTATTCGGTGATTTTGCTGGATGAGATTGAAAAAGCACATCCCGATACGTTTAACATTCTGTTGCAAGTCTTGGACGAAGGTCGTTTAACAGACAACAAAGGACGTCTCGCCGATTTTAAGAACACCATTATCATCATGACTTCTAATATGGGAAGCCAGATTATTCAGGAGAAATTTGAAAACCTAAAAGGAAGTGTAGAAGCCGCCACCGAAGCAGCCAAAACAGAAGTTCTGGGATTGCTGAAGCAAACGGTTCGTCCGGAGTTCATCAACCGTATTGACGAAATTGTGATGTTTACGCCGTTGACCAATGCCAATATTGCACAAATTGTAGGTCTCCAACTGAAATCTGTGACTAAAATGCTCGCACAACAAGGCATTACGATGGATGCCACACCCGAAGCGATTGCGTATTTGTCTGACAAAGGATTCGACCCGCAATTTGGTGCCCGTCCTGTTAAACGTGTGATTCAAAGAGAGGTTATGAACCAGTTATCTAAGGAAATCCTGTCCGGAAAAATCACTACCGACAGCATTATACTTTTAGATGCTTTTGACGGCCAATTGGTTTTCAGAAACCAAAGCGAAAAAACAGAAGTGTAAGCCATAGTTCATTGCGAGCGCAGCGTGGCAATCTCACTAAGTTACTCAACTTGCTTTTAGTAATGAGATTGCTTCGTTCCTCGTAATGACTGACAAGAAATATAATAATTAGAACACCAGTCCTAACCGATTGGTGTTTTTTTTTATTTAGGAGCAGAACGAATGTTTTCCATAAGTACTACCCTCCTGCTCTTGCCTTTATCTCGTTTTGCTTCACTTCACGAGGATACCGGCTCGATCAGGGCTATTTAAGACAAATCATTTTCAAAATAACTTTTGTAAGAATATTTTAATATATTTGAGAATAAATAAAACTCAAAAAAAGTTGAACTAATACAACATTAATTTGTTGTAATTGCTCGATAACAAAAGTAAAAACTAAGAATATAAATAAGTCAGCAATAATTCTAAGAGAAACCGTAGAATTCAACTATCTAAGAAATGATAAAGTATTTTTGTAAAAAATGGAAAGCTATTAAAAGAGCAAAGAATATACGTAAAATAAAAATTAAGAACGAAAATAAAATTCCACCATATCTTAAAAACAACAGTTTTGAAGAAGAATTAAATTATAAATTATGGTCAACTAAAGGTGCAAGATTTTCAGCAAGTCATAGAAATCATATCTTAAATAAATTATCTTCGAAATCAATTGGATATTTATCTGCATATCTTATAATTATTGGAGTAGTCAATTTGTACGATATTAATTTATTAGGTGTTAAAATATTTGACAATCAAGTTGGTTTCATTTCAACTGCTTTTTCTGTTTTAATCCTTCTCTTTAGTCAACTTGAAAGTTCTGAAAATTTTGCCTTAAAATCAGAACGATATCATAGTTGTTCTTTAGATATTGCTGAACTCTACAATAGGACAAGATTTACAAAAGACTTTACAACAGACCCTTTAATTAAACAAAACGAACTTCTACAAATAAGTATTGAATATGATAGAATTCTAAAAAAATATGAAAATCATTTACCGATAGATTATTTGAGATTTCAATTAACTAAACCAAAATATTTTGAATTAAGTCCTGCAAAGATAAAATGGATTTGGTTGAAATACTATTGCAAAGTTTATCTTGTTTACCACATATTAATATTTGGACCTCTATTGATACTAATTATAATAGCACTAGTTAATAGCAAATATTACTAACAATTGCTGAAAGAGATTTGGGAAGTTTTGGCAAATCCGAAAATAAGGCTTAATTTATCCCAAAACCTCTTGTTGCAAGGGAGCGTTAGTTGCAACCGTTATGACAATCGTTTAAAATCAGAAATTACAATAAATATGAAAGTAACATTCGATTCAAATACTTGGAGAAAAGTCGCAAGTCCTGACAATTTTCCTAAAGATCCTTTTATTCAGGATTACAGGAAGATAAGAGAAGCTATAAATGATAGTAGAATTATACCTTTCATCTCAGAAACTGTGTTTACCTTAGAAGCCATACGAAAAATCGATAGAAAAAAATTTTTTAAGGATTATAAAGCAGAAATTACAACAGATATTACCGAAACCGAGGATGGACAAATAAAGATGAGTTTTAAAATTGGTCCTAATGAAAATGCGCATCCTGGAAACAACGAATTTCTAAAAGAGCATTTTGCAAATGCTGCTAAATTGGGATTTAATATAATTAACTTACCAAGAGTTGCAGGAATAACAAATAAAGATATTGAAAGTTTAAAATACAAAATGAGTAATGAAAAGCTAACAAAATATCTTGACAAAGTTTTTGAGGTTGGTGCAAGAATTACTGAATTGAAAGCAGGAGATTATGAAATTAATCGATTGGGGCTTAAATATAATCCCGAAGCAGGAATGCATGGAATTGGTGATGCACCAGATTCAGAAAACGGAAATATAGCTAAAGCTGTGGCAGAATGGGCTGACGGCGATTCGGTAGCTTCTCATATTGCTATTGGTGGAGATTATTTTTGCACAAATGACCAAGCTGTTTCCGGTGGTTCAAATTCAGTTTTTAGTATCAAGAATTTAAAAGTACTTAATGACGAATATGATTTCAAAACTGTCACTCCAACTGAACTTGCAAAAATGCTATAAACCATGGCACTAATCAACCCGCACATTAACTTTAACGGAAATGCCAAAGAAGCATTTACATTTTACCAATCAGTATTTGGTGGAGAGTTTGTAAATATTATACATTTCAAAGATATCGCAAATTCCCCACTGGGTCTCGGTTTCTCCACATCCCCCGATCGCGCGGATTTGCAATCCGTGCCCGCAACAATGAGTAAAAAGCATCTTACAGAGATGCTTCCTTCTTCAGCATGACAAGTTTGTGGTTAGTTGAAGTTAAAAACTGGCTCCCACTGGGTCTCGTTTGTCCGCAACGCTGGTGCTTGCCTGCGGCGAGTACCAATTATCAATCAAAAGATAAATCGTAGCGTTTGCAACGCGGCTATCTTTAGAAGCTGGAATTGTATTTCATGATAGAAATTATAACGAAAATAATACTTTGCTTTTGTAAAATGTAATGTCTAATCAGTATTAAGCCGCATTGCAAATGCTTTATATGATTTTCAAAAGTAAGTAGGTATAAGTTCATTGCGAGGAACGGGCGCCATCCCACTAAGTTGCTCAACTTCTCAGCTCTTTGTAGTGAGATTGCCACGCTATCGTTCGCAACACAACAACAAAATCTCCAAACAACCATCTTACGGAGATGCTTCCTGCGTCAGTATGACAAGTTTGTGGATAATTGGAATGGTAAAAACTTCATTACAATTAATGCGTATTTGTGCCCGCAACAATGAGTAAACACGCAGCTCGCGGAGATGCTTACTGCGTCAGCATGACAAGTTTTTTGCTAGTTGGGCTGGTAAAAAAGTTCATTACAATTAATTTATGTTTCTTCCCATGCTACCGCACAAAATGAAATTCGACGTAGTCAATCCTTTCGTGTGGTTCGTGATATAAAACTAAATACCCATCAAAAGATAAATCGTAACATTTGCATTGCAGCTAAAAATACTTATTTTTATAGACTTAAAGATATAGCATATGCGAATAGTTATAATTTCGGTTTTGATGGTATTAGCAATAAACAGTTGTACTTCTGTTAAAAGCTTACCAAAAAACAACGAATGGATTAGCCTCTTTAACGGCAAGGATATCAAGGATTGGTTTGTAAAAATTCACCACCATGAAGTGGGAGAAAATTTTGGTAATACTTTCAGGGCAGAAGACGGTATTTTAAAAGTACGCTATGACCAATACGGCGATTTTAATGACCAGTTTGGGCATTTGTATTACAAGATTCCATATTCTTATTACCATCTTAAATTAGAATATCGTTTTACAGGCAAACTCCAAAAAGGGGCGCCAAGTTATACCTTACGCAATAGTGGTGTTATGTTTCATTCTCAGGATCCCAGAACGATGCCTAAAGAGCAGGATTGGCCTATTTCAGTTGAGTTTCAACTGTTGGGAGGTCTGGGTGATGGCAAGCCGAGACCAACAGGAAATATGTGTTCCCCGGGTACTAACGTAGTCTATAACGGCAAGCTTGATGAAACCCACTGTATCAATTCTAAATCAAAAACCTATGATGGCGATCAATGGGTAAAAGCAGAAATAATTGTGCTGGGTGATTCACTGATTACTCATATTATCAATGGTGAAAAGGTGCTGGAATATTCGAAACCGCAGATAGGCGGAGGTGTGGTAAATCGTTTTGATCCTGCCGTTAAAGTGGATGGTAAGTTGTTAAAAAGTGGTTTTATAGCCTTACAAAGCGAAGGACAACCTGTAGATTTCAGAAACATACAACTTAAAGATTTATCTAAAAAATAATTCTCCCACAAGGACTTTACATACCTTACTATCCTGAATGGAAAGTAACTAAAAAATGCAGTGTAGGTGCTTATTCCGCCACCATTGCAACTAAAATATCTAAATTAAAATTTGCCTGATATGCAATCAAACGTAGGATTAATAATAGAAGAAAAAGCAGTAAGTATTGGTAATTTTTTGGTTGGAAGGCTTTTGCCCTTTAGACAAAAAAGAGCCGTAGGTCCCTTTTTATTTATAGATCACATGGGTCCCGCCTGTCTTGAAGAACATCAGAATTTAGATGTTCCCCCTCATCCCCACATCGGGCTTTCTACTTTGACGTATCTCTTTGACGGAGCCATTTTTCATCGTGACAACATGGGGAATGCTATAGAAATAAAGCCTGGTGAGGTCAATTGGATGACTGCCGGAAAAGGGGTGGTACACTCTGAACGAACTCCGGAATATTTGCGTACCAAAGATAAATTTTTACACGGTTTACAAATTTGGATTGGTTTACCAAAAGAACTCGAGCAATGCGAACCCGCTTTTAGTCATTTTGATAAAGAAGAAATCCCTGTTTGGGAAGAAAATGGCGTTACCTACAAACTCATAGCAGGAGAATTGAAAACTATTAAATCACCTGTTCTGGTGCATAGCCGGTTGTATTTTATTGAAATAAAAACGAAATCGGCTCAAAAAATAACTATTGGAGACCATCTTTTTGGTGAAGTGGGAATGTATGTCTTAAACGGAAGTGTAAAAATTGACAATACTGACTATGGCAGTAAACAATTATTAATTGCCCAGAATGCTTCCTTATGTGCGTTTGAAACCAATGGAGAAACGACACTTTACCTTTTTGGAGGAGAACCTTTTGAAGAAGAACGTTTTATGTACTGGAATTTTGTCAATTCGGATAAAGCTATTTTAGAAAAAGCTAAAGAAAATTGGGAGAATCAAAACCCGGAAGCTTTTCCTAAAATTCCTAATGATGATAAAGAATTTGTTCCTTTACCAAAACCAAAATTCAATAATTAGTAATCCCTCCTACTTCAAAAACTAATAAAATGCGACAGAAACAGAACTAAAATTCATAAAAAACAAACCTAACGTTTGAAGCACTTTCCATTTTAAAAAAATAAATTATCCTAAAATGCTAAAAAAACAATTTTTTCTTCTGTCTCTCATTTTAGTGTGCAAAGTGCTGACAGCACAAACGACTTCACATACGGATGAGCAAAAAGCAAAACTGTATCCACATCAGGAAATTATTTCCCGATACCATAACAACTGGACACAAAAGCATTACCCCAAAAGAATAGCGCTTTTTGAGAAAGAACCTTTAGAGATGGGCGACATTGTTTTTATTGGTAATAGTATTACAGAAGGAGGACTCGACTGGAGTGCCAAATTTGGAATAAAACACATTCGCAACCGAGGAATTGCCGGAGATGTTACTGATGGTGTACTCCAACGCTTAAATGAAATTACGTATTTTAAACCAAAAGCCGTATTTATCCTAATTGGAATTAATGATCTTTTTAGCCTTCATCATAAAGAAGATAATTCTGCTCTAAAATATGACAAAGTGGTTCCTTCACCTGAATATATTGCAAAAAACATATTGAAAATCGCAAAAATTATTCATCATAAATCACCATTTACCAAGGTGTATGTTCGTACCCTTTTGCCTGTTCGGAGAGCTTATCTGAAAGAAGACATTCTGGTAGTGAATACAATTATTAAAAAAAATGAAGCTAAGGGCTATTATAAGCTAATTGATTGGTTTGCTGAATTTGCAGATGCAAACGGCGAACTAATCAAGGAACTGACCAAAGATGGCGTTCATTTAAATGAGAAAGGATATCAGCAATGGGTTAATTTTGAGAAACCAACAATCCAGGCACTTTAGCCTAAAACTTTATGGCCTATTTTCTGTTCTAAATTAGAATCTGCTTCTCCCTGAGCTACATTTTTTTATAACTTTAACGCATGTTTTTTTAGGATGGTTCTTCAAATATTGGTAAATTGCGATATTTAACAACTACAATAAAACATGCAGAAAACGATCAATTTAAAAGCTTTTAAAGAATTTGTTCAATCAAGTAATTTCGGAGGGTTCCTCCTTTTTTTATGCGTAATAATTTCATTAATAATTGCAAATTCATCGCTTGCTGATCCGTTACAAAACCTGCTGGAAACCAAACTCGGTTTTGAAAACCAGGCAATACATCTCAATTATTCCGTAAGCATGTGGATTAATGATGGATTAATGGCTATTTTCTTTCTGCTGGTAGGACTGGAAATCAAGAGAGAAATTATAGAGGGAGAACTTTCTTCACCTAAAAAAGCTATTCTGCCTATCATAGCTGCCATAGGCGGAGCTGTGGTTCCAGCTTTTATTTATTCGTTTTTTAATACCGGAATGGAGACTGTTTCGGGTTGGGGAATTCCTATGGCTACCGATATTGCTTTTGCTTTAGCTGTAATTTCTTTGTTAGACAAAAGAGTACCTGCGAGTTTAAAAATATTTTTGGCAGCTTTAGCTATTGTGGATGATCTGATCGCTATTTTAGTAATTGCCATTTTTTATTCATCCGGAATTGAACTGACATATTTAGCCTATGCGGGTATTGGAATGGTGGTACTTATTTTAATGAACCGCTTCAATGTAAAGAATCCCTATCTGTACTTAATCCCTGGTATATTTATCTGGTATTTTGTACATCATTCAGGAATTCATGCTACAATTGCCGGAGTACTGGTTGCCATGACGTTGCCTACAAACGATACAAACATAGCATCACCCTTAGAGAGACTGGAACACACACTTGTAAAACCGGTTAACTTTTTTATCATTCCGCTCTTTGCATTTGCCAATACAAATATCACGATTCATAACGAAATGATTGAAGGCTTAACTTCACCATTAGGCTTAGGTATTTCGATGGGACTGATTTTTGGTAAACCTATCGGAATTGTTACCACTTCCTTTATATGCTCTAAACTAGGATTGGGTCAGTTACCGGCTAACAGTACAATAATTCATATGGTTGGTTTAGGTTTATTAGCCGGAATAGGATTTACAATGTCTATTTTTATTTCGATGCTGTCTTTTAGTAATCAGCTGCTCATTGAAGAAGCCAAATTATCAATATTGATTACTTCACTAATTGCGGGTATTTTAGGCTATCTGATTTTGAAATTTTCTTGTAAAAACAGTAATACTGCTGATGTTTAAAAAGCTGTTTTTTTTCTTACTGGCTATCAGTCTGTTTTATTGAAACATTTTCTTTTGCAATAGAAGAATCTGCTGACTTCGTATGCCTGATATTACCCGATACCCTTTTGCGGAAGCGCCATAAATTTTGAAACTATTTTCAATTGTTTTGTAAAATGAAACGCTATTTTAATTCCGAACTTACTTCGTAGTAATTACTATTGATTACTATAAAAGATACGAATTAAAAACAGCTTATTATGAATAAATTATTTAAAGCGCTAATAGCAGGTTATGGAGCAAAAAAGTTAGGCGGGGGCTGTTTTAGCACCATCCTGATTTTTATCCTTATCTGGGTATTATTGGGACAATGCAGTCATTAAAGACACTTTTATAGCGGTATTTCAACACAGTACTAACATTAAAAAAAAGTATTATGAAAGATAAAAATACAGAAACTAAGAAAACAACCAGCAGTGAGGAAATTGATAACACAGATCCAAAATTGCGTAAAGAAATAGATGTAGATACCGAAGGAAACAAAACTGTGGTTGACAGAGCAAGAGAAGAAGATGCAACTGATGAAGGTATTCTGAACGATGCAGATCCTGACAATCCCAATATCAACCGTGGAGTTACTACTGAGAAAGAGGCGATGAAAACGGTAGAAAACAAGGACCTTAATTCGGATATTACTCCAAACAGATATCCCAATTCAAAGTCTGAGAATCTACCGGACAACAAAAAATCAGAAGAAAAGCCACAATAACAGCTGTACTATCATAATTCAGCTGACAGTACTATAAAAACAGATTGCAAAACATAAAAAATTACTGTATTTTTTTTTTATAAAATATTCTGTAAAAAACAAAAGATATAGTAGATTAGCGCTCAGAAAAATTAAACAAATATGGCATCAGGTATTTTCGCATTATTAGATGATATAGCAGCAATCATGGATGATGTTGCGGTAATGAGTAAAGTAGCCGCAAAAAAAACAGCCGGTATTCTGGGCGATGATTTAGCGGTTAATGCTGAAAAAGCTTCCGGATTTGTATCGTCAAGAGAGTTACCGGTATTGTGGGCCATAGGAAAAGGCTCATTACTGAATAAAATCATTATTTTACCTGTAGCCTTTTTGCTCAGTGCTTTTTTTCCGGTAGCAATTACAGTGATATTAATTTTTGGCGGACTCTTTTTAGCCTATGAAGGAGCCGAAAAAATTTATGAATTCTTATTTCACAGGCAACATCATACCACTCAGCCGGTAGTTGAAAAGCTTACAGAAGAGGAAATTTTAGCAATGGAAAAAGGCAAAATAAAATCAGCTGTTGTAACCGATTTTATTTTATCAGTAGAAATTATAATTATCGCACTGGGTACGGTCATCGAAGAATCTCTTTCAACACAGATTCTTGTAGTTTCGGTTATTGCTATACTGGCCACTGTGGGGGTTTACGGCATTGTGGCTTTGATAGTAAGAATGGATGAAGCGGGTTATAAACTGATACAATGGGCTGGTAACAGAGAACACAGTATTCTTAAAAAAACCGGAAAAATATTAGTACTCGCCTTACCTAAAGTAATCAAAAGTTTAGCTATCATTGGAACGATTGCGTTACTGCTGGTTTCGGGAGGAATATTTGTACATAATATTGATTTTTTTCATCATTTATTTCCTCAGCTGCCTTCATTTGTAAAAGAATTCATTATCGGACTAGTTATTGGATTTATTGTTTTAGGCATAGTCACTCTTTTTAAAAAAATATTTGGAAAGAAAAATTGAATTAAACACCTATTATCTTGTTATAAAGCTGTATTTTTTTACAGCTTTTTTTATGGCAAACACTTGATGGTAATCACAAACTACTGTTGTATAAACCATTAACATCTTAAAATTTCAGCGAAGAAAAATTAAATGCCCTATTGTAGCATTTATAACTAAAAAACCTTATTTTAGTAGAGGTCGTTCCGGTTTTTTCTGGTTTTTTTATCCAAAAAAACGAAATGCTTCACAGAGAATAACAATCAAAAAGAATACACAATATGAGACTAGAAGATTTTGACAATGATGAAGAAAAAATAATTCAGGACAGATTGAAGCAAAAAACATGGAATGAAATCCGCACCAATGACAGTTGGGCTATTTTTAAAATCATGTCTGAATTTGTAAATGGCTATGAAACCATGGGTCGCATTGGTCCCTGCGTTTCTATTTTTGGCTCAGCTCGTACTAAAGCAGCAAATAAATATTATGATCTGGCCGAAAAAATTGCTTTTAAAATCAGTAAAGCCGGTTACGGTGTTATTACAGGTGGCGGTCCCGGAATTATGGAAGCCGGTAACAAAGGAGCACACCTGGGAGGCGGTACCTCTGTAGGACTAAATATAGAACTGCCTTTTGAACAGCATTTTAATCCTTATATTGACCATGATAAGAACCTCAATTTTGATTATTTTTTTGTTAGAAAAGTAATGTTTGTCAAATATTCACAGGGATTTGTAGTGATGCCCGGAGGTTTTGGAACACTCGATGAAATGTTTGAAGCAATTACTTTAATTCAAACCAAAAAAATTGCGCGTTTTCCAATTATTTTAGTGGGAAGTACCTATTGGTCCGGTCTGATAGACTGGATAAAAACAGTGTTAATTGAACAGGAAGAAACCATAAGTCCTGATGATTTAAAACTAATTAAGATAGTAGATCATGAAGATGAAGTCGTAGAAGTTTTAGATAACTTCTATAAGAAATACACATTGAAACCTAATTTTTAAAGAGCTGTTTTTTACAGCTTTTTTTGTTTAATTCATTTTGTATAATCTAAAAAAAATGTATATTGAAATACTATTAAAACCCCTGTCAACCATTGAATATAATTTTCAGATTTTCATTTGCTTATGTCTTGTTTTTTGCCTGTGCTTGTAGCGTAACGGCACAAAACAGCAACCGGCTATGGGTAGAAATAGATACTGAAGTACACAGACTGGATATCAGACAGGAAATTGACTACTACAACTCCTCTACTGACACTATTTCAGAAATTGTACTTAATGACTGGAATAATGCTTTCGCCGATGTAAAAACTCCTTTAGCTGAACGTTTTTCGGATGAATTTTACCGTGGATTTCATCTGGCAAAAGAAGAAGAACGCGGAAAGACTTCGAATATAACCATTACCGACAACAATAAAACACTATTATCCTGGAAACGCACCGAAAAAAATCCGGATATTGTAGTGATACAATTATTAAATAAACTTGCTCCCAATCAAAAAATCAAACTCCGATTAAAATATACTGTAAAAATTCCAAGCAGTAAGTTTACAAAATTTGGTTATGATGATTTAGGAAATATGTACCTTAAATCCTGGTTTCTCACCCCTGCCCGATATGAGAATCATGATTTTGTAGTATATAACAATGAAAATCTGGATGATATTGCTAATACAGTGACTGATTATGATCTTGAACTAAAACTGGCAAAAGGTTTTACTGTTACTACTGATTTAAATACAACCGAAGAAATTAGCAATAACGATTATGCTGTTTATAAACTGAGCGGAAAAAACAGAGTTGATTTTGAACTTTTTATAGAACCCAAATCCAGTTTTACTAATTTTAAAAGCGAACGTTTTGAAGTAATCACCAATCTAGACGGAGATAAAGTAGTTCCGGAAGATCAGGCTAAAGCTATTGATTGTGTCGTACGATTTGTGAAAAACAACATTGGTGATTATCCATTTGAAAAAATTGTAGTTTCCCAAACAGATTATGAAAGAAATCCATTTTACGGACTCAGTCAGTTACCCTCATTAATACGGCCTTTCACAGACGAGTTTACTTATGAATTGAAATTTTTAAAAACCTATCTCAACGTTTTTCTCAATAACAGTCTTTTTATTAATAACCGAAAAGAAAGCTGGATACACAATGGGATTCAGGTATTCATCATGATGAAATACATTGAAGAAAATTATCCCGATGCAAAAATGCTGGGAAAAGCCGCTACTTTTAGATTATTAAAAAGCTACAACCTCACAAATCTTGATTTCAACGAACAATACAGCTATTTTTACATGCTGATGGCCCGAAAAAATCTGGATCAGGAATTAGGAGCACCTAAAAATTATCTGATAAAATTTAACGAACAAATTGCCAGTAAATACCGTGCCGGTTTAAGCCTGCGTTTTTTAGAAAATTACAGTGAAAACAATGCGGTAAGCAGTAGCATTCGCATGTTTTATACCGAAAATAAAACAAAACAAACATCAGAATCTGATTTTGAAAACATCCTGAAACGACAAACAGCTAAAGAAATAGACTGGTTTTTTAAAACAATAATCCACTCCAGAGATTTAATTGACTATAAATTCAATAAGGTTAGTAAAACGAACGACAGTATTTATTTTTCACTAAAAAATAAAACGAATGTTAATAATGTTCCCGTTCCTGTTTATGGTATAAAAAATGGAGAAATTGTATTTAAAAAATGGTTAGAACCAGCTACAAATAACAGTGTTTACAGCATAAAAAGAAATGATGCCAATAAAATTGTACTGAACTATAAAAATGAAGTTCCGGAATACAACCTAAGAAACAACTGGAAATCATTAAAGCCTTTTTTTCCTAACAACCGTCCCATAAAATTTGTCTTTATGAAGGATTTAGAAGATCCTTTTTACAACCAGGTTTTGTATGTACCCACTTTAGAATACAACCTCTATGACGGGCTTATACCCGGAATGAGACTGCATAATAAAACTATTTTGGACAAACCTTTTATCTTTGATATAAATCCGGCTTATTCCACTAATACGAATACTTTTTCAGGTTCAGGCTCTTTTACCATTAATCAAAATTATCGCAGCAGCAGGTTGTACAATGTAAAATACTCTTTATCGGGTTCTTATTTTCATTATGCACCCGATGCGTTTTACACCAGATTCAATCCAAATATACAAATACGAATCAGAGAAAATGATTTCAGAGACAACCGGAAACAATTAATTTATTTACGTCAGGTTATGGTAAACCGGGAAAAAAGTGCCATCATTTCTAATGACAATTCGAGTGAAAACTATTCTGTATTTAATGCTAAGTATTTCAATACAAAAACAGAAGTTACTGCGCATTCTAATTTTGTAAGTGATGTCCAGTTATCTGATAAATTTGGGAAAATAGCAACAGAATTTGAATACCGGAAATTATTTGAAAACAACCGCCAGATTAATTTACGTTTTTATGCAGGAACTTTTTTGTACAATAAGAGTAATTCAGATTTTTTTAATTTTGCTTTAGACAGACCTACCGATTATCTTTTTGATTATGGTTATTACGGACGTTCTGAAAGTAGTGGATTTTTTAGCCAACAACTAATTATTGCCGAAGGCGGCTTTAAATCAAAACTGGACACCGCATTTGCCAATCAGTGGATTAGCACCCTAAATGCAGGATACACCATTTGGAACTGGATTGAAGTGTATGGTGATATAGGTGTATTGAAAAACAGAACTAAAAATCCTGTTTTTGCTTTTGACAGCGGTATCCGTCTCAATTTAGTAACCGATTATTTTGAACTCTACCTACCTGTTTATTCTTCTAACGGATGGGAAATAGGCCAGAAAAATTACAATGAAAAAATACGATTTATAATTACTTTTTCTCCAAAAATTTTGGTTAACCTATTTAATCGGAAATGGTTCTAAATAACTAAACCAAAGCCGTAATTATATTATTCTCAAATAAAAAGGTTAAAAAACACGTATATTTAAAAAATAACTGATTAGTATTGAATAAAAATATCAAATTACAAATAGTTTTTCTATAATTGAATTATGATAATAGCCAGTTTTTAAGTAAATTTGCACGATGAATTATAATCTTTCAATTATGATAAAAGAAAAAAACAATACGACATTGACATTTGAGGATTTCAAGACCGAAGTATTGAATGATTATAAGATTGCAGTAACAAGTCGAGAATGTAGTCTTTTAGGACGCAGAGAAGTTTTGACAGGTAAAGCAAAATTTGGAATTTTTGGAGATGGAAAAGAAGTTCCGCAAATAGCAATGGCGAAGTTTTTTAAAAACGGAGATTTTCGCTCGGGTTATTATCGTGATCAGACTTTTATGATGGCCATTGGCGAATTGACAATTGCTAATTTTTTTGCCGGATTATATGGAAATACAGATATAAAACAAGAACCCATGTCGGCCGGAAGGCAAATGGGAGGTCATTTTGTTACTCATAGCCTCAATGACGACGGCAGTTGGAAAAACTTAACGAAACAGAAAAATTCAAGTTCAGACATCTCTCCTACTGCCGCTCAAATGCCCCGTTTATTAGGGCTAGCACAAGCTTCTAAATTTTATCGTGAAGTTACCAATATTCCGAATCAAAAAAACTTTTCTCACGCAGGAAATGAAATTGCCTGGGGAACAATAGGAAATGCAAGTACTTCCGAAGGAGTCTTTTTTGAAACCATAAATGCTGCAGGAGTGTTACAGGTACCAATGCTGATTAGCATCTGGGATGACGAATACGGTATTTCGGTACATGCAAAACACCAGACCACAAAAGAGAATATCTCCGAAATACTATCCGGTTTTCAGCGTGAGGAAGACAGTAACGGAATTGAAATACTTACAGTTAAAGGCTGGGATTATTCTGATTTAATAACAACTTATGAAAAGGCATCCAAAATTGCCCGTGAAAAACACATACCTGTATTAGTTCACGTTCAGGAACTGACACAGCCCCAGGGACATTCCAGTTCCGGTTCACATGAAAGATATAAGAGTTCTGCAAGACTTAGCTGGGAAAAAGAGTTTGACTGTATCAGGCAAATGCGTTTGTGGATGATAGCCATTAACATTGCTTCTGCAGAAGAGTTAAACGAAATTGATGCCGCTATTAAAAAAGAGGTTTTAGAAGCTAAGAAAGCAGCATGGAATTCTTTTATAACCCCTATTGTTGCTGAAAAAAATGAAGCTGTTTTATTATTAGAAAAAATTGCCGCAACAAGCAAAAATAAAGATCAGATCTTAAAACTTTCTAATAATCTGAAAAACATAAAAGATCCTCTAAAAAAAGAAATATTAGTTACTGCCAGAAAAGCACTTCGTTTATTAGTAAATGAAACAGGCGGGACTCAGTTATCGCTTTGGATACAAAAATACACCCAAAAAACTCAGGCTATTTTCAGTAATAACCTTTACTCAGAATCTAAAAACAATGTGTTTTCTGTAAAAGAAGTTCTTCCGGTTTACCCTGAAAATGCACGAAAAGATACTGACGGAAGAATGGTTATCCGGGATAACTTTGATGCTTTATTTGCTAAATACCCTGAAGTACTCATTTTTGGTGAAGATTCCGGAAATATTGGCGATGTTAATCAGGGACTTGAAGGAATGCAGGAGAAATACGGAGAAACCCGTGTTGCCGATGTAGGTATTCGGGAAGCCACCATAATAGGACAAGGAATAGGTCTTGCATTAAGAGGACTCCGTCCTATTGCCGAAATTCAGTATCTGGATTATTTATTATATGCTATCCAGATTCTCAGTGACGATTTAGCATCACTACAGTACAGAACAGCAGGAAAACAAAAAGCACCTTTAATTATAAGAACCCGTGGACATCGTTTAGAAGGAATCTGGCATTCCGGATCTCCTATGGGAATGATTATAAATGCAATTAGAGGGATTCATGTTTTGGTTCCAAGAAATATGACTAAAGCAGCCGGATTTTACAATACTTTATTAGAATGTGATGAACCTGCCTTAGTTGTAGAATGCTTAAACGGATACCGACTGAAAGAAAAAATGCCTTTGAATTATGGTGAATTCAAAACACCAATCGGAGTCGTTGAAACTATTAAAGAGGGAACTGACATTACACTTGTTTCTTATGGTTCCACTCTGAGATTAGTAGAACAAGCTGCAAAAGAACTCGCTGAAATTGGTATTGATTGTGAAATCATCGACATCCAGTCTTTACTCCCGTTTGATATTAATCATGATATTGCTAAAAGCGTTCAAAAAACAAACCGCCTTCTTGTTATTGATGAAGATGTTCCGGGCGGAGCTTCTGCTTTTATCCTACAGCAAATTATAGATAATCAGGATGCCTTTAAGTTTTTAGACAGTAAACCGCAAACTTTATCCGCAAAGGAACACCGCCCTTCTTACGGTACTGATGGGGATTATTTTTCTAAACCTTCTATAGAAGACATTTACGAGAAAGTATACAGCATTATTTCTGAAGCAAACCCTTCGAAATACCCAAGTTTGTACTAAAGAAAAAAAGATATACAAGCTTTAACAAAAAAAAATGCCCCAAAAAACACAAACTATTTGGGGCATTTTTTTATGAAAAGAAAATTCTTCTTCTATTTTTTTATTACTAATCGGAAACCTTCTCCGTGTATGTTCAGGATTTCTACATTCTCATCCAGTTTCAGATACTTTCTCAGTTTAGCAATGTAAACGTCCATACTTCTGGAAGTAAAATAATTATCATCTCTCCAGATTTTAGTTAACGCTAATTCTCTTGGCATTAAATCATTTTCATGAAGAATTAACATTTTCAATAATTCATTCTCTTTTGGAGATAGTTTTACAGGTTCTTCACCATTAAAACTTAAAAAACGTAATTTAGAATTCAAATGAAACTTACCAATTGTAAATTCAAAAGGAACTTGTTCTGCTTTAACATCAGAAGCTTTTCTTTGAATAATTGCTTTAATTTTCATTAACAAAACTTCAGAATCAAATGGTTTATTTAAATAATCATCTGCTCCGGCTTTGTATCCTTTCAAAACATCTTCTTTCATAGATTTGGCAGTAAGAAAAATTATTGGCACTTCGGCATTTTTCTCTCTTATTTCTTTAGCTAATGTATAACCGTCTTTATAAGGCATCATTACATCTAAGATGCATAAATCATAAGAATCTTTTTTAAATTTTTCGAAACCTTCCATACCATTTTTTGCCAGAGTAACATCAAAGTCATTCAGCATTAAATAATCTTTAAGAACAGCTCCAAAATTTAAGTCGTCTTCTACTAAAAGAATTTTTTTATTTATATTTTCCATATTTTAGTTTATTAGAGGTAATTTTATAATGAAGGTACTTCCTTTTCCCTTTTCGCTTTCTACGTAAACTTGTCCGTTATGATCTTCAACTATTCTTTTTACATAAGCTAAGCCTAAACCGTGCCCTTTAACATTATGTAAATCTCCGGTATGCTCTCTGTAAAATTTTTCAAACACCCGTTTTTGAGCTGTTTTACTCATTCCTAATCCCTGATCTTTTATTTTAATAAGAATCATATCTTTAATATTCTCCGTATAAATATCAATCTTTGGCATCTCCGGCGAATATTTTATTGCATTTTCCAATATATTAACAATAACATTTGTAAAATGCACTTCATTAATCAAAACGGTGGTTCTGGCTGCTTCAAAATGATTATTAATTTCGCCTTGTCTGTCCTGCAAAATTAAATTTACATGCTCAATAGCATCATAAATCACTTCTTCAACATTGCTCGAACCTTTTTCTATATCTAATTCCTTTTTTTCTAATTTTGAAATTCGTAATACATTCTCCACCTGAGCATGCATGCGTTTATTTTCATCCCTGATCATTTGCAAATACCTGAAAACCTTTTCCTTATCTTCAATGATTTTAGGGTTTTTTATTGCGTCTAATGCCAGATTAATGGTAGCAATAGGCGTTTTAAACTCATGCGTCATATTGTTAATAAAATCAGTCTTAATCTCAGATATCTGACGCTGACGGATTAATTGATTTAGGGCACTTGAATAAGCAACTAAAATAATCAATGTAAATACTATTGACAAAATGGTAATACTTACTAATTCAGACAAAAGAAATTTCTTTTTATTAGGAAATGCAACCGACAACTGATACCTTTCATTCCCTTCGTTATCAGCAAGAATAGGAATTGAATAAGTAGCATCTTCATCAAAATGAAATCCTTCTGATTTTATTTTTGTAGGCGATCCTTTACTGAAAATTGCAAATTCAAATTTAGTGTTCACTCCATGGTCAACCAGTTCTTTTTTCAAAAGTTCTCTTAATTTTTCTCTTGAAATTCTTTCCTCGATAGACAATGTCGAAGCATAATCTTTATAAGAAATTTGCAACTGCACCTTATTCAAAACATCCAGCGTACCATCTTTGTAATCCCTGGAATCCGGCATTACACTCTTATTCAATCCTGAATTATCAACATTATTATTATTGTTATATACTTCAGTTAACCTTTTAGAACTAAAACTTTTAAAACCGTCATTCTTTTTATTAAATAATGATCCGTTAAAATCATATTTTTCAGATGAAATACTGTTTTTGTAAATAATCGTTTTATTTGTTTTTGTGTTTCTCTGAACAAATAAAATTTCAAACAAATCATTCTTTTCAGGAATTTTACCTGTACTGTCTTTTATCCGATTTATTTTTTCATAAAAAGTATATTCTTCCTGCTTTTCAAGTTTATCTGCTACATTATCAATAACCTGAGTAACATGATATTTGAACTGTTCATCATTATTTTTAAATGATGTATTAAACCAATATACCTGAACAAGTATTATCCCAATCAGAGACAAACTCATTAATAAAACCAGAAATTTAAAAAACAATTTATTCATCAAAACAAAATTAACATTTTAACACTATGGTTGATAATGTATTAACCAAACATTAACATCTACCACAGTTATTGCTTAATCTACAAAATTTTAAGAATTTTATTGATTTCATCCTTAGCTAAGTCAATATCAATATTCTCAATCACAAAATCACTTTTAGAAATTCGTTGCTCATCTGTCCACTGCGCATCCATTCTTTTTAATATTTGCTTTCTTTGAGTATTATCACGTTGCAAAACACGCGAAATTCTTAACTCTAAAGGTGCTGTTACGGTAATAATATATTCAAAATCTTTATAACTACCACTTTCAAACAAAATAGCAGATTCATACACTAACAAAGGAAAGTCAGTATGTTCTGAAAGCCATCTTTTATAATCTCTCCTTACAGCCGGATGCACAATAGCATTTAGTTCTTTTAACTGATCGGGATTATTAAATACTATTTCTGCTAATTTAGACCTGTTCAATTGCTCATTTTCAAAAATATTTTTCCCAAATTTCGATTCAATGGCTTCAGTAATTTCCTGTTGTTGCATTACTTTTTTTCCGGCATCATCAGCGATATACACAGGAATTCCTAATGATACCAAATAGTTTGCAATAGTGGTTTTCCCGCTTCCTATTCCTCCTGTTAAACCAACAACTTTTTGCATAGATTAATTTTTGAAAAATAAATAAGGAAAAGCTTCTTCTGGTTTTTTCTTCAGAATAATTATTTTAATATAAGATTCTAAAAATCCCATTCCATATCCTAAAAACTGTTTCCAGACTGCAGTTACTGAAAGATATCCAATTTTGATACTTTTATTTTGAACAGTGGAAACTAAAAATATAATAAAAAAATAAACGCAATATAATTTTGCCAGTAAATCATAAGTAAAAATCAGCAATGCTACCGAAAGCGCCAGACCAATAATAAACACCGATGGGAAAAAGAACGTCAATTTATTATATTTAGGATACCAGCTGTTTAAAATAGGTCTTGCTTTCCCAAATTTATTTACCTGTACAGAAAACTTGTCCCAGTCAATCCTTCTTTTGTGATATACGTAAGCCGCAGGAAAAAGTTTTGTTTCGAAACCCAAATCCCATAATCTGATTGACAAATCAGGATCTTCACCCGGATGAATGTTTCCAAAACCATTAGATGCCTCAAATGCTTTGCGGGAAATTCCCATATTAAAACTTCGGGGCTGGAATTTATCTATTTTCTCTGACCCACCTCTGATTCCGCCGGTAGTAAGAAAAGAAGTCATTGCAAAATTGATAGCTTTTTGAATATCTGAAAAACTATCCAAAGCCCGATCAGGTCCACCAAAACAGTCTACATAATGCGTTTTTAATGCCTTATCAACTTCTGTTAAGTATTCTACCGGAATAATACAATCAGAATCAAAAATGATAAAATAATCTCCCTTAGCTACTTTCATTCCGTAATTTCTGGAATCTCCGGGACCTGAATTTTCTTTATAGTAGTACGAAATTGATAATTTGTTTTGATACTGATGAACAACATCTTCACAACGAATTGCAGAACCATCTTCGACAATTACAATTTCAAAATCTTCTTTGTAATTTAATTTTGATAAACTTTCTAAAAGTTCATCTACTTCATCCGGGCGATTATACACGGGAATAATCAAAGAAAAATACATATTCTTAAAAGCGGTATTAATTATACAATATAAATGTAATATTTTAACAAAGATAGACTTTAAACCATAATGCGCCTTACTTTTAAATGTTTTTATACACTTAAAATAAGACGCATTACACTAAAATTTGTTCTTTATTTTTCGAAATAAAATTAGGCGATACTTTCCACCTGAACCATTTCGTCAGCTTCAGCTTTATAATCTACTCCGGCTAAATCAAAACCAAATAAATTATAGAAATCTTTTCTGTATCCTTCTAAATCTCCTATTTCAGCTAAATTTTCAGTAGTTGCCTGTTCCCACAACTGAGCAACCTGAGCCTGAACATCATCACGCATTTCCCAGTCATCAATACGGATCCTGCCTTTTTCATCCACTGGCACTTCTCCTCCTGTAAATAATCTTTGTTGGTATAAACGTTGAATTTGCTCAATACAACCTTCGTGAATTCCTTCAGCTTTCATTATTTTATACAATAAAGAAATATACAATGGAATTACAGGAATAGCTGAACTTGCCTGAGTAACCAAAGCTTTATTAACCGAAACATAAGCTTTTCCATTAATATCCGCTAAGCTATCTGAAATTTCAAAAGCTGTAGCTTCCAGATGATCTTTTGCACGACCAATTGTTCCTTTTCTGTAAACTGCCTCCGTTACTGATGGCCCAATATAAGAATAAGCAACTGTTACAGCACCCGGAGCCAATAAATTTTCAGCTTTTAAAGCATCCATCCACATAGCCCAGTCTTCTCCTCCCATAACAGCAATTGTATTTTCAATATCGTCACCACTGCATGGTTCAATAGAAACTTCAGAAACTTTCCCGGTATGAAAATCTACTGTTTTATTTGTAAAAGTGTTACCAATAGGTTTTAAAACCGAACGGTGTGTCACTCCTGTATTTGGATTAGTACGTACCGGAGAAGCCAAACTATAGATAACTAAATCAACCTGACCTAAATCAGCTTTAATTAAATCTAAAGTTTCTCTTTTTACTTCATTTGAAAAGGCATCCCCATTAATACTTTTTGCATACAAACCAGCCTTGTGAGCTTCTTTTTCAAAAGCGGCAGAATTGTACCAGCCTGGTGAAGCTGTTTTTCCAGCCACTGGTGGTTTTTCAAAAAATACTCCAATAGTTGCTGCATCAGAACCAAAAGCACTTGAAATTCTTGAAGCCAAACCAAAACCAGTAGAAGCACCAATTACCAATACTTTTTTAGCGCCATCAATAGCTCCTTTTGATTTAACATATTCAATTTGATTTTTGACATTTTGCTCAGCGCCAGCCGGGTGTGCTGTCAGGCAAATAAATCCTCTCATTCTAGGTTCTATGATCATAACGTATCAATATTATATTTTTATTTGTTTTTTTAGCGGATAAAACAATGACATGTGCCGGAAAGGCTATCATTTTGGAAGGCAAATATAGGGCATTTTTTTAGTTCAACAAGGCTTTTGCATGATTTAGAGCCGAATCAGAAACGATGGTTCCTGATAGCATTTGAGCAATTTCTACCACACGTTCCTGGTTCGTTAATAACTTTAACTCTGATTGCGTATCCTCATCTACTGTTGATTTAGAAACTTTAAAATGTGCATCGCCTTTAGCCGCTATTTGTGGTAAATGAGTAATGGCAAAGATTTGCATTTTCTGACTCATTTCTTTCATGATCTCCCCCATTTTAATAGCAATTTCCCCGGAAACTCCGGTATCAATCTCATCAAAAATTAAAGTTGGTAATTTTGAATATTGTGCCAAAATTGCTTTTACAGCCAGCATAATTCGGGACATTTCCCCTCCTGACGCCACTTTTTTCAGTAAGCCGAAATCAGTTCCTTTATTAGCCGAAAACAGAAACTGCAATTCGTCTTTTCCATTAGCAAAATAAGTTTCGCCCTGAATGACTTCAATTTTAAAACGCACATTTGGCATCCCTAAAGTGGCTAAAATCGCTATCATTTTATCAGACAAAACCGGAATCGCCTCAATTCTGTTGTCATGAATTGTGGTTGCTAAATTATCTAATTGGATTCCTTTTTCCTGAATTTGATTATTCAAAAGTGCTATTTCCTCTTCTATATTTCCTAATTCTACAACCTCATTTTCTAATTTGGCCTGAATGTCCAATAATTCATCTACCGTAAGCACCTGATGCTTTTTTTGTAAATTATAAATCAATTGTAACTTCTGATTGGTATGCTCTAATAGCTCCGGATCGAAAATTATTTTTTCAGAATGACGATTCATTTCGTCTGAAATATCATCAAATTCAATGGCTAAACTGGTAATTCGTTCTAACAATTCCTGATATTCAGATGAAAAAGCAGCGATTTTTTGAATCGAATTTTTGATTTCCTTCAAATTACTTAAAACACCAAACTGCTCTTCATTGGCAATAGCCAGAGACTTATCAATTGACTCTTTAATGATTTCAACATTATTAAGCTGTTCAAAAACAGTTTCTAATTCTTCCTGTTCTCCTGATTTTAACTGAGCAGCAAGTAATTCATTTAATAAAAAAGTATGGTATTCCTGTTCTTTATTAGATTCGCTTTGTTTTTTAATCAGCGTGTTTAGTTTAGATTTATCTGCTTTATAATTTTTAAGAAGCATTTGATAACCCGCAATAACCTGCTGATTATCAGCAATAGCATCTATGATATCAAACTGGACATTTTCATCAGTCAATTCTCTGGTTTGCTGCTGCGAATGAATATCAATCAAAAACACTCCTAAATCCTGAAGTTCCTGAAGATTTACAGGACTGTCATTAATAAAAGCACGCGATTTTCCCGAAGGAAGAATTTCTCTTCGAATGATTGTCTCGTTTTCATAATCCAGATCATTGGCTTCAAAAAAAGCAACTAAATTGTATTTAGAAATATCAAACTGAGCTTCAATAATGCATTTTTCTTCTTTATTTTTAAGCGAAGTCAAATCGGCCCGTTTTCCTAACACTAATCCTAATGCTCCTAAAATAATAGATTTTCCCGCACCGGTTTCACCTGTAATAATTGAAAATCCTTTAGAAAAATCAATAGTTAATTTTTCTATTAAAGCATAGTTTTTTATTGATAGTGCAGTAATCATTGGTAGTAATTATTATGAAGTTGTGTTCGTTGATTTTAAAAAATTAAAAATAACTAATATTTCAACATGGCCCATTTACTGGAATTCAAAGGCGAAAGTTTGTTCAAATTATCAACTAAATCTGTAATTGTAATACTGGGACCGCCTGAAAAAACGGAAGTAATTTCATCCGATTTAGCATCAAACAATATTCGGGTTAAATAAGCATTTGGCTTAGAATTGTATAATTTATTTAAGGAAACTAAAGCTGTTTTTATTTTTTCTTTGGCTGCTTTTTTATCGGTAATCATCGCATCTAAGCCCTGATGATAATCGAATAATGTTTTTCTAATTTCAACATACGTTGGCGAAAGCAAATCATTAATTAAATAATAACGATTTTGATTTCCATCTAATTGGCTCCAGCCCTTATAACTGCTTTGTTGCGCTACTGTAGCAATAGTTTGCGCAATCTGATAATTAGAATCACCTGATTGAAATTCAAAAGTATCTCTGTCCATTCCCAAAATCACATAAGTATAAAATGAGATTACCGAAATTAAATTAGACTGAAAAGAATTGACATTAAATACTAAATTTTCAAATTCCGTGTAGGTAAAACTAAAATCTTTATCATTAATATTCAACACCGGAGATTCATACGAAGAGTCAAAAACCGGACGGGAAGACTGCACCTGAATAGTTGCGGAGAATTGATCAGAACTGTGTGAAAGTAAGGTAATATACATCGAACAATTGATTTTTTCCTGTTGTCGGAATGTTTCAGTTGTCCAGTCGGTTTTGTTTACAAATTCATTTAAAGAGGTTTCCAGCGTTTTATAAATTTGCTGATTAGGATTTCCCATTTTCTGAGCATTTACTGTTACGGTACAGTTTAATTGTTGTCCGTGAACAACACTAAAGCTAACTAATAAAAGGAAAAACACTATCTTATTCATAAAAATGAGCTATTACTTTATTTAAAATATCATCGGCAACCGCTTCTTTGGATTTCAATTCCATCGGTTCTGTTTTAAAATCTTTATCAATAAAAGTAACTTTGTTTGTCGTTTTCTGAAAACCGGCACCTTCATCCTGTAAAGAATTTAAAACAATCAAATCTAAGTTTTTTTTCCGGATTTTTGCCTTTGCATTCTCAATTTCATTTTCAGTTTCTAATGCAAAGCCAATTAAAAACTGATGTTTTTTAGCTTCACCCAGTGACAGCAGGATATCTTTTGTTTTTTCAAGTTCAATAACAAAATTATCTGTGGTTTTTTTAATTTTTTGTTGAGCAATATTTTTAGGCCTGTAATCAGCAACGGCAGCTGCGGCAATTGCCACATCAACTGCATTGTAACAGTCATGACAGGCATCATACATTTCTTGTGCCGAAGTAACTTTTACAACATTTATCAAAGAATGATTCACTGTAAAATGAGTTGGACCTGTAACTAAAATAACTGAAGCTCCAAGATTAGCAGCACTTTTTGCAATATCAAAACCCATTTTCCCAGACGAATGATTACCTATAAAGCGGACAGGATCAATAGCCTCATATGTAGGACCGGCTGTAATTAATATTTTTTTACCTTTTAAAGGCAGTTTACTTTCTAAATCAGCTTCAAGAAAACGAATAATATTTTCCGGTTCTGCCATTCTTCCCTCACCGGATAAGCCACTGGCCAGCTCACCACTTTCGGCAGGAATGATGGTATTTCCAAATTGTTCTAAAGCGGTAAAACTTGCAATTGTAGACGGGTGCTTATACATATCTAAATCCATTGCAGGAGCAAAATAAACAGGACATTTTGCGGATAAATAAGTAGCAATAAGCAGATTATCACAAGCACCGTTTGCCATCTTAGACAAGGTATTTGCTGTAGCAGGAGCAATAACCATCAAATCAGCCCAAAGACCGAGTTCAACATGATTATTCCATTTTTCATCTTCATCATCCTGATTAAAAAAAGTAGAATAAACAGGGTTTTTAGACAGGGTAGATAAGGTAAGCGGAGTTACAAAATCCTTAGAAGCAGGTGTCATGATCACTTGGACATGTGCACCTGCTTTTATAAAAAGTCGTACTAAAGACGCTGTTTTATAGGCGGCAATTCCGCCAGAAACACCTAGCAAAATTCTTTTACCGCTTAAAACTGACATAGTAACTTATTTATTTGATTCTCTGTAATAGATTTTACCATCTAACCATTCCTGAACAGCTAAAGCATGTGGTTTTGGTAATTTTTCATAAAATTTAGAAACCTCGATTTGTTCTTTATTTTCAAAAACTTCTTCAAGACTGTCATTATATGTAGCAAACTCTTCCAATTTTTCAGTCAATTCTTTTTTAATTTCAGAATTAATCTGGTTTGCTCTTTTAGCCATAATGGTAATTGCTTCATACACATTTCCGGTAGGTTGTTCAATAACCGTTTTGTTATAAGTTATTGTGTTTACCGGAGCATTCGTCTTTTTTAAATCCATGACTTTTAGTTATTTAGTATATTTTTGTAATTCTTGTTCAACACGGGCATACATTTCGCCAGCCTGTTCTTTATATTTGGTATCAGGATCAAATTTTACTAAATTTTGATATGAAACCTTAGCTACATTCAGCCTTTCTTCCATCTTTGCAGGTACACTATTAATACCTAATTTATAAGCGGAGTCAAACTTATAAAATAAAGCATCTTCTTTAAATTTAGTTCCCGGATATTCCGCAATAAAATTATCAAATGCTACTAACGCTGATTTGTAATCGGAAATAGTATTATATGATTTTGCATTTTCATATATTTTTTTCTCTATTTTTTCAGACAACAATTTCGTTAAACCATTGGCTTCTGCGAGGTATTCTGAATTCGGAAATCTATCAATAAACGATTGCAGCTTTTCAATTGCTTTATAAGTATCAGCCTGATCTAAACTGTAAACCGGTGATAAAATAGCATAACTTTTAGCCCCTAAAAAAGAAGCTTCCTGAATCTTTGCACTTTTTGGATAACCTGAAGCAAAACTTTCAAACTGATAAGCAGCCAGATAATACTGCTTCGTTTTATAATAAGACTGCGCATACATATAAAATAATTTCTCTGCCTGCGGTTTACCTCTGTATTCAGGAGCTATTTGTTCAAAAAGACGAATCGCTTTCGAATATTTACCCTGAGCATATAACGTATCCGCCATTGCAAATTTTACCGCAACATTTTCGCTTTTCAAAGCTTTTTGATACTCATTACATGAACTAAAAAGAGCTATAAGAAGCAATAAGGATACAATTTTTTTCATCTTTAATTTTATTTTTAAATACAGATTTCTCTTTAAAATCTATAAAAAATCATACCGAAGTTTCGGTGGCAAATTTAGTTATTAATTTAGCGACTACAAAATATTTCTTAGCATAAAAAAATACTTGCAATAAATGGCTATTTGTCTATTTTAGATACAAATTCATTTATTCTGTTTTGCAAATCTTCATCTACACTTACCAATGGTAAACGCACTGTATTATCAGCAAGACCTAATGCCTGAAAAACCTGTTTAATTCCGGCCGGATTGCCCTGTTCAAAAATCATATCAATACAATCTGACAACAAATACTGTGATTTAAAAGCTTCATCCACCTTGCGATTCAGTCCTAAACGAATCATTTCAGAAAATTCTTTTGGAAAACCCTGAGCAATAACAGAAATAACTCCTGAACCACCTGCTAATACAGTTGCCAGTGCCGTCATATCATCACCCGAAATCACATGAAAATCTTTTGCTTTATCTTTTAGCAATTGCATCGCCTGAACAATATCACCTGCAGCTTCTTTGATAGCGACTATATTTTTAAAATCATTTGCTAAACGCAAAACTGTTTTTGGCAACATATTACTTGAAGTCCTGCCCGGAACATTGTAGAGAATTACCGGAACCGGAGATGCTTCTGCAACAGCTTTAAAATGCTGATAAATTCCTTCCTGTGTTGGTTTATTATAATAAGGAGAAACTGATAAAATTGCCGCAAATGGAGACATATTTCTCTTTTTCAACTCTCCGACTACTTCCATAGTGTTATTTCCTCCAACTCCTAAAACTAAAGGCAAACGACCATTATTAGCTTCTATAATTGTCTGAATTACTAATTCTTTTTCGTCACCGGATAAAGTTGCATTTTCAGCAGTGGTTCCTAAAATAACCAGATATTCCACTCCACCGTCTACAGAAAAATGTACAATTCTTTTTAATGCTTCGGTGTCAATTGAAAAATCTTCTTTGAAAGGAGTCACAAGAGCAACACCAGTTCCTATTAATGATTGCATGTTTTTAGTTTATATTTTGTTTAATTTTTTTAAATACTTAAATAATTCCTGAATAAAGACTTTGTTGTTTTCCGGATTAGTCGCTATCATGAAATTGTTCAAACGCTTGTCAATCGTTGAAAAACCAACTTTAAATTTAGCTTTTGATTCATTTGTCACAATTAGTAAAATTGATTTTTCAATATCATAATAATTTATCAACAAATCAAATTCCTTAGTAATAAAATCATTTACCGCTTCATTTTTAATCTGACCTTTCCAATTTAAATGAAAGGCTTCCAGTTTTGTTACAGAAGTTGTAAAATCTATATTCGCTTTACTTTTATAAAGTAACAAATCAATGTTTTCTTTTACAATTCCATTAGCTATTAAATCTTTGACTAATAACTCCGTACCTGCAAAATGACTTGCATCGACTACTAATCCTACTGTTTTTATATTACCCGAAAACACGCTACTTTTTACATCAAGTAAGCTGTTTTTTAATGCTTTTCTTAGCGAAAATTCTTTTAAGTAATTTAAAAACATAACTTATCTTTATTAGCAAACAAAATTAATTAATTAAGTTACACTATAGCCGGCAAATCTAAAAAAGTATAATGACGATTTGAAACTTTTTGTTAAATTCTTAACACTTATTTTTACTTCTGCTAAAAAAATATCCTGGCAAAACATCTTATACTATTGCAGCATATTCATAAAATCATTTTCTGAAATAATGGGGATATTTAATTTATTAGCTTTATCCAGTTTTGCCGGTCCCATATTATCTCCTGCAACCACATAATTTGTTTTAGCCGAAATAGAACTCCCTACTTTCCCTCCATTATCTTCAATAGCTTTTTTGAGCTCCTCTCTTGAAAACACTGTAAAAACTCCTGAAACAACAAAAATCTTTCCTTCTAATTTATTAGTCGCATTCAGGTTTATTTTTTCAACAATTTCAAATTGAACACCGTAACTTTTAAGTCGTTCAATGATAATTTTATTTTCTTCATTTTCAAAAAAATCAACCACGCTTTGTGCTATTCGATCCCCAATTTCGTCCACCAAAACCAATTCTATTAAACTGGCTTTACTTAACGCATCAATATTTTTATAATGCTTGGCTAATTTTCTGGCCACTGTCTCCCCTACATAACGAATTCCAAGGGCATATAGTACACTTTCAAAAGGAACGGCAGTTGATTTTTTTACTCCGTTGACCAAATTTTCTGCGGATTTTTGTGCCATTCTATCCAAAGGCAAGATTTGCTCAACTGTTAATTCATACAAATCAGCATAGTTATGAACCAAACCATTATTAAAAAGAAGCGCAACTGTTTCTCCACCCAGACCTTCAATATCCATTGCTTTTCGCGAAATAAAATGCTGAATTCGCCCAATAATCTGCGGTGGACAACCATAAAAATTAGGACAATAATGATTCGCTTCACCTTCGTTTCTTACTAATTCGGTATGACATTCCGGGCAGTGGGTAATATATTGAGTAGGCTCTGAATTTCCAGGACGCTTAGACAAATCAACCGCAATAATCTTAGGGATTATTTCTCCTCCTTTTTCGACAAAAACAGTATCATCAATTCGGATATCCAGTTTTATAATTTGGTCAGCATTGTGTAACGAAGCACGTTTTACAATTGTTCCTGCTAATTGCACCGGCTCCAAATTAGCAACAGGCGTAATCGATCCCGTTCGCCCTACCTGATACGAAATAGAATTTAACCGGGTAAATACCTGCTCTGATTTAAATTTATAAGCCATTGCCCAACGCGGGGACTTAGCCGTATAACCTAATTCTTCCTGATGTTGTATACTATTTACTTTTACAACCACACCATCAGTCTCATACGGTAAATTATGTCGGTGTATATCCCAATAATCTATAAAATCAAAAACATCCTGTAAATTATTAGCAACAATAGCTTCTTTAGGCACTTTAAACCCCCAGTTTCGGGCAGCAATCAATCCGTCAAACTGAGAAGAAAAAGACAGCTTTTCACCTGCAACAGAATAGAGTAAACACTCCAAAGGTCTTTTAGCCACCTCAGTACTGTCCTGTAATTTTAAACTTCCGGAAGCCGTATTTCTGGGATTAGAATAAGGAATCTCACCAATTTCTATCAATTCCTGATTCATTTTTTCGAACCCGGCAAAAGGTAAAATAATCTCACCTCGAATATCAAAATTTTCAGGATAATTATCTCCTTTTAAAGTCAGCGGTACAGAACGAATAGTCTTAATGTTATTTGTCACATCATCACCCTGAAACCCATCACCACGGGTAACCGCACGAACTAATTTTCCTTTTTCATAAGTTATACTAATAGAAGCTCCGTCATATTTCAATTCGCAGGTGTATTGCAAATCGACGTCACCTAAAACTTTCTGAATACGCTTCTCCCATTCTATTAAATCTTCTTTAGAATAAGAATTATCTAAAGAATACATTCGCTGCCTATGCACTACAGTCTGGAAATTTTTAGTGATTGCTCCCCCCACTCTTTGGGTTGGAGAATTTGAATCAAAATATTCCGGATATGCATTCTCCAAATCCTGAAGTTCTTTTAGTTTTATATCAAACTCATAATCAGAGATTGTAGCATTATCTAAAACATAGTAGTTATAATTATGAAGATTAAGTTCTTCTCTTAATTCCTGAATTGTATTTAGCGTATCCATATAAAAAAAATTGGTCATTTTAGCTTCTGTAAACAGCGTACTAAAATAACCAATTTAAAAGAAATAATCTTAAAAATTACGATTCTATAATTGAATTTATTTGTTGAAATAATTGTCCGTCACTAAGGAAAGCACCTTGCTGAATCAACGAAAAAACGGATGCATTACGTTCATCAGTAAACACTTTTTTTCCTACTTTCATTTCAATTGTTTCGGTGAACATGTTATCACTCAGCCATTGCAAACCATCCTTGGTTAAAAAATCAACTTCAGGAACTAAGGATTTTAAAACAATTGATTTTACTTCAGTTTCAAAACATTGAAAAAGGAAAATATGATTTTTAGAAAAATGCTCTAAATATTCTGCTTTAGACAAAACACCTTCCCAAATCAAATCAGAAAAAACATCCAGTTCCTGCTCAGCCACTTCTGGTTTTTCTGTTTTAATCTTATCCCATTCTGCTTTATCAATAGACTGGGTCGCTAAAAAATTAGTAAATTCCGGATGTAGTTCTTCAAACTGTTCTTTTGTAAGTCTTGTGTATTTCATGTCATTTCGAGGAACGAAGCAATCTCGTTCCAGTTTAATTAAAAATTCAAAAATGATGCGATTGCTTCGTTCCTCGCAATGGCATCAAACAAAAAAAAATCCCGATCTCGTTTTTTAGAACGAGACGGGATTTAAATATGATTATTAAGAAATTATGCTTTTTCAGCAACAATTTCGTATGGTAAATCAACGATAACATCTCTGTGCAATCTTACAGTAGCTGAATATTTTCCAGTACGTTTAACGATTCCGCTTGTGATGAATTTTCTGTCGATAGACTGTCCTGCTTTTTCTAAAGCTGCAACGATGTCAATATTTGTGATTGAACCAAATAATTTTTCACCACCTGCTTTTGCAGAAATTTTAATTTCAAGCCCTTTTAAAGTTTCAGCTAACGCTTTAGCATCAGCAACAATTTTAGCTTCTTTGTGCGCTCTTTGTTTTAGGTTCTCAGCTAATACTTTCTTTGCAGAAGCAGTAGCCAATTGAGCAAATCCTTGAGGGATTAAGTAATTACGACCGTATCCGTTTTTTACAGTTACCACATCGTCTTTAAAACCTAAATTTTGAACGTCTTGTTTTAAAATCAATTCCATGTTGTTGTCCTTATGTTATAGAAGTTAGCCCGCCGTGGCGAGGCAACAACTGTTGTTTTTATATTATTTTAATAAATCGGCCACGTATGGCATTAAAGCTAAGTGACGCGCTCTTTTTACAGCTACAGACACTTTTCTTTGGTATTTCAATGAAGTTCCTGTTAAACGACGTGGAAGAATTTTTCCTTGCTCATTAACAAATTTCAATAAGAAATCAGCATCTTTATAATCGATGTATTTGATTCCTGATTTTTTGAAACGACAATACTTTTTAGTTTTGTTAGTTTCTATATTTAAAGGAGTAAGATATCTGATATCTCCGTCTTTTTTTCCTGAAGCAGATTGTTGTAATGTTGCCATGATAATTAAGCTTTTTGAGATTTAAGTTTTGCTCTTCTTCTTTCAGCCCAAGAGATAGCATGTTTGTCAAGACTTACAGTTAAGAAACGCATAACTCTTTCGTCACGTCTGAATTCAGTTTCAAATGCCAAAAGAACTTCTCCTGATACTTTGAATTCAAACAAATGGTAAAAACCAGATTTCTTGTTTTGGATTTCGTAAGCCATTTTTTTCAGACCCCAATCCTCTTTAGCTACCATTTCTGCTCCTCTACTAGTAAGAAAATCTTCAAATTTGCTTACTGTTTCCTTTACCTGAACATCAGATAAAACGGGATTTAAAATGAAAACAGTTTCATAATGATTCATAAAAATTTTATTTATTTGTTAAATTGGCTGCAAAAGTAATCTTTTTATTCGAATAAAAAAACAAAAATAAACTTTATTCGTTGTACTGCAAAAAAAACCGATTAAGATTAGCATTTGTAAATAAATTACAATACTTTTACTTAGCCAAATCTTAAAATATAAAAAATATGAAACTTAATTGTGTCATAGTAGATGATAGTTCAATACAAAGAATGATTATCACAAAGTTAGTAAATAATCACCCTAATCTACATCTTGTGGGTGATTTTTCAAATGCAATTGAAGCAAAAAGCTGCATGTCTATACATTCAGTAGACTTAATCTTTCTTGATATAGAAATGCCTGTCATTAGCGGTTTTGACTTTTTAGACGGACTAAAAACCAAACCTCAGATTATTTTCATTACTTCAAAAGCAGAATATGCTTTAAAAGCATTTGATTATGATGCTACCGACTATTTGCAAAAACCTATAGCATTAGATCGTTTTAGTACCTCTGTAAAAAGAGCGATTGACTTACACTTACTTAAACAAGATACAAAAGAAGAAGAAGGTGAGCATATTTTTATCAAAAGTAATTTGAAAAAATTAAAAATCTACACTTCAAGAATCAAATGGATTGAAGCCTTTGGAGATTATGTAAGAGTAGTTACTGAGGACGACAGCAATCTGGTGCTTTCCACAATGAAATCATTTGAAAACGACTTACCAAGCAAGAAATTTGTTCGCGTTCACAAATCCTATATTATTAATATAGACAAAGTAGAACGATTCAATAGTAAGTTTGCCGAAATCGGAGCAACAAAAATTCCGTTAAGCAGAAACAAAAAAGATGATTTAATTAAAGCATTATCTTTCGCTTAATAAAAATCTACATTTAGCGCCACTTTTATCACCCGGTATTGCGGCACAGCATCAAAACTATTCAATATTTTTTGGATAGTTTTTTTTGTATTGTTAATCGACAAATTTTGAGGAATTTTAATCATTATTGTCCTGATAAATTCATTTCTGATTCTGTTAATCCTTGGTTCTTCGGGTCCAAGAACAGGAATATTTAAATTTTGATTTAACACCTGATACAACCACATCGATCCTTCTTTTAATTTATCAAAATCACGATGTTTCAAAGTTATTTTAATAATTCTGAAATAAGGAGGATACATGTATATCCTGCGATCATACAACTGTTCCTTATACATCCCGATATAATCATTATTAGTAACCTGCTGAATGGTGTTATGGTTAGGATTATAAGTCTGAATAATTACTTTTCCCTGCTTTTCTGAACGCCCTGAACGTCCCGCAACCTGAGTCATGGTTTGAAAACTTCTTTCAAAAGCTCTAAAATCAGGATGATACAACATATTATCAGCATTCATAATTCCTACTAAACTCACATTATCAAAATCCAGACCTTTGGCAAGCATTTGCGTTCCAACCATAATGTCGATTTCTCGATTCTTAAAACTATCAATAATTCTTTCGAAACCAAATTTTCCGCGGGTAGTATCCTGATCCATCCGGCCTATTTTACTATCCGGGAACAATTGTATCAGTTCCTGCTGAATTTGTTCAGTTCCAAAACCTTTAGTTGTTAAATCAATACTGGAACAGCTGTGACAATTTGTAGGTTTAGCAATCGAGTATCCACAATAATGACAACGCAGTTGATTTTTATGTTTGTGATAGGTAAGACTAACATCACATTGCCGGCATTGCGGCACGTGACCACACGTCATACATTCTAATAATGGTGAATACCCTCTTCTGTTCTGAAACAAAATTACCTGTTCTCCTAAAGACAAAGCGACAGCAATTGCATCAATCATAACATCACTAAAATGTCCCGTCATCCTTTTCCTGAAATATTTGTCTTTTAAATCCACTAATTCAATTTCAGGCATCATCACATTCCCGTAGCGCTTGCTGATTTGAACCAAACCATATTTAGCTGTCACCGTATTGTAATAAGATTCAATACTGGGCGTAGCTGAACCCAGCAAAACCTTCGCTTTGAAAAAACTGGCTAAAACTATCGAAGCATCACGGGCATGATATCGGGGTGCAGGATCTGTTTGCTTAAAAGTCTGTTCGTGCTCTTCATCAACAATTACAAAACCTAAGTTAGAGAATGGTAAAAACAAAGCCGACCTCGCTCCTATTACAATTTGTGCTTTCTCCGAATTCTGCAACACCTGACTCCAGACTTCTACACGCTCATTATTATTGTATTTCGAATGAAAAACAGCTACTTTATTTCCAAAATGAGCCTGCAATCGCGTTACTAATTGTGTGGTCAGAGCAATTTCAGGCAATAAATACAAAACCTGTTTTCCCTGAACCAGATAATCTTCTATGAGTTTAATATAAATTTCTGTTTTCCCACTCGAAGTGACACCGTGCAACAAACAAACTTCTTTTTCCAGTAAACTCGCTTTAACTTCTTCAAAAGCTTTTTGCTGCGCTTCACTTAATTGCAATTGATTAGAATCAGATTCTCCTGTAAAGCTAACCCGGTCTTCCTGTATCAGATAGTCTTCAAATACCTCTTTATCAATCAAAGCTTTTACTATACCCGAAGAAACTCCCGAAACTTCCGTTAATTGTTTCACAGCAACAGGCTGTTTCTTTTCACTGGCACTTAACTGAAAATATGCAAGTACTATTTCTTTCTGTTTATTGGCATTTTTTAATGTACTTAATAAATTATTCAGTCCCTGATCTGAATCATACTTAGGATGCAGCCTGATGTACCGGACTAATTTTGGTTTATAACTTTCCTGTATCTCCTCCTGTAAAATTAAAATTCCTTTGTCTATTAATTTCTGAATAACGGGAAAAACACTTTTTTTATTCAAAATTCCAATGACATCCTGAATCCGGAGCGATGATTGCTGTTGCAAAGCCTGATAAATCAAAAATTCTTCATCAGTAAGCTGACTTTCATCAACAAATACTCCGCTTTTTTGCGTAATTAAAGTTTCGTTCTCCAACAACAAAGCAGTCGGCATTGCCCCACGATACACATCACCGATAGCACACATGTAATAATCCGCTATCCATTGCCAATGTCTGATTTGATTTTCAGTAACAATTGGTTTTTCATCTAAAATCTGATGGATTTCTTTTGCTTCATATAATGCCGGCTTATTTTGATGTAAATCAATAACTAAAGCGGTGTAAATTTTACTCTTACCAAACGGAACCGCTATTCGCATCCCTTTTTGAATATAATCATATTCAGCCTCAGAAACACTATAGGTAAAGGTTTTGGCCAGAGCCAATGGTAAAATTACTTCAACAAAATACATATAACAGTAAGTAGAATTAATAGAAAGAGAGGAAATGAAAATTATTTTTTGACTCTTTGCCAATACTGCGTTCGTCCTAATAACGAAACCCCAATATAACCGCGAACTTTTAATTTATCAGCATTAACAAGGGTTATATAACATTGGTATAACTTTCCGTTTTTAGGATCCAATATTTTACCTGAGCCATATTCTGTCCCTTCCTGACTCAGTCCCTTTATCACAACCATTCCTAAAATAGGTTTGCCGGTATCTTCTCCTGAACATTCGTTACAAAGAATATTTCTGTGAGTCGCATCAAAAATTTCAATTACTTTTCCGTAAATTTTCCCTGATTTTTCATAAATTTCAACTACAGATATTGGTTTTCCTGTTTTGTCATCTATGGTCTTCCATTTTCCTAAAACACCTGTATTCTGGCAATAAAAAATACTGCTGACCAATAACAAAAATATTGTGATATTTTTTTTCATAATTTATTTTCCATTACTGCCTGTTTTTCATTTCTGTTTTTCAACTTTTTAATCACTTCATTGAGCTCAAAACCAAGCAATAAAATCATGCAGTTAATCCAGATGTAAAACATCACAATTAATAAAGTCCCGATAGAACCATATAATTCATTGTATTTTGCAAAACGAATTACCCAAACTCCAAAAAAATAGGAAGTCAGGATAGTAAGAATGGTTGTAAAAACAGAACCTATAGAAATAAAAGACCGCGTTTCCTGGTTTTTTGTACCAAATTTAAACAGAATCGAAGAGGTTACTAAAATCATCAAAATCAAAAAAGCATAACGCCCCATAACCATCAACGGAATTTTATCACTTAAAAAATCCCTGCTTTGAAGCTGCTGAATAAAAACCTCAAAAACAACTATCGTAGCAACAGTAACGATTAACAAAACAGCCAAAAGCAAAGACAAACCAACAGCTACCAAATACTGATGAAAAAAACCTCTTTTAACCAAAACATGTTTCGAATTTTCAAAACCTCCCAAAATAGCATTTAACCCATTCGCCATCAAAAAAACAGATAATAAAAATCCTGATGACAGTAAACCGGAATGACTATTATGAAGAATATCATTGATAATATTTTTTATTGCATAAAAAGTGTTCGGCGGAACACCATCAGCAACAAACTTCAGAAAATCATCCTGAAATCCTTCAATAGGAATAAAAGGAATCAAATTTAAAATAAATAAAGCAAATGGAAATAATGCCATAAAAAAACTAAATGCAATAGCTCCCGCTCTATTAGACAAAGCTCCTTCAGTCAGTCCAATAATGTATAATTCCAATAAATCGTAAAACGCTAATCCTTCCAGCCAATTGAGTTTTACTGTTTTAGACCAATTGACAAAATTGCGTAATACAGGGATTTTCTGAAGCTTTTCTTCTATTTCTACTGACATTCATTTCTTTTTTAAAGCAGTTATTCGATTGCTTTTAAACTCAAATCCATATTGTAAACAGAATGCGTCAACGCTCCGGAGGATATATAATCTACTCCGCATTCCGCATAATTCCGAATAGTATCTTCGTTTATATTTCCCGACGACTCAGTTAAACAGGAATCACCTATAAAAGCAACGGCTTCTCTTGTCATGTCATAATCAAAGTTATCCAACAGGATTCTGTAAACACCACCGGCTGCCACGATTTCTTTTACTTCATTTAAATCTCTGGCTTCAACAATAATTTTTAAATCGCGATTATTTTCTTTTAAATATTCTTTAGTTTTAGCTATAGCCAATGTAATTCCGCCGGAAAAATCAATGTGATTGTCTTTCAGCATAATCATATCATACAATGCAAAACGGTGATTTTCTCCACCACCTATCTTTACTGCCCATTTTTCAGCAACACGAAAACCGGGAGTTGTTTTACGGGTATCCAGAATTTTAGTATTTGTTCCTTCCAGTAATCGCGCATAATTCCTGGTCTTAGTAGCAATAGCCGACATCCGTTGCATCGAATTTAAGACCATACGTTCTGCCTTTAATATGGACTGAGAACTTCCTGAAATATAAAATACAACATCTCCAAACTTTACAGCAGCACCATCTTCTATAAAAGTTTCTATTTTTAAATCAGAATCCACATAATTAAAAATCATCTCAGCAAATGCAACTCCTGCAATAATCCCTTCGTCCTTAACCAGCAATTTGGCTTTTCCTTGCGCAGATGCCGGAATACAGGCTAATGAACTATGATCTCCATCTCCTACATCTTCTCTTATCGCATTTGCTATTAATAGTTGTAACTCGTTTTGAAATTGTGTTTCGCTAATCATTTTTACTCCAAATTTATATCTTGCTAAAGTAGGACATATTTTGTGGAATAGAAAATTTGTTTCTGTTTCACTTTAATTTATTCTGAAGCTAATTCTGTCAAAGATTTAAATATTATATTTGAAAAAAGAACCCAAATAACCCTTTTTAATTTTTTATAGAAATGTCATCTGAATCTTCTGAAAACGAAAACAACCGCATTATTGAATTAGTCTCCCAATACATTGACCTGAGTGTCACTCCATTCAACAAACCCGAAAGAACCGTGGTAAAAGTAGACAAACGCGCTCCTATGTACGGAGGAAACGGAGTGGTTTATTTATTACAGATGTTTGATGAAGGCGAACTGACTAATAACCGCATCGGCGCCTATATGGTACTTTTTAACAAAGGCGATGAAGCCGGTTTTCATACCCACGGGTCCCGAAACGAAGAAGAACTTTATATTGTCATGCACGGAGAAGGCGAATATACTGAAATGACCAAAAAAGAAGGTATTATTCGAAAAAAAACACTTAAAAAAGGAAGTATTACCGCCATGAGTGGTATCGGGTTTCATTCGCTCATCAATACTACCGATGAAGTTTTAATTGTTTTTGTTATCACCACCAATAATCCAAAATAAGATAATTATTCTAAAAAAAACTCCATTTTTTAAATTCCTAATTAAAAACTATCTTCGTCTTTCAATTTTAAAGATTGGTCTAAATTATCTTCGGTTAAATCTGCAATCTAAATTCTAAAAACAATTCATGTCTTCTAATAATCTCCTGCTTACTCCTATCGAATATTTAAAAGGCGTTGGTCCCAGCAGAGGCGAACTGCTGCGTAAGGAATTAGGAATTCATAAATATGCGGATTTACTTAATTTTTATCCTAATCGCTACATTGACAGAACCCGTTATTATAAGATTAATGAATTGCAAAACAACATTGCCGAGGTTCAGATTATTGGAAAAATAATCAATATTAAAACTGTCGAATTTGCCAAAGGCAGAAAA
This sequence comes from Flavobacterium sp. ARAG 55.4, assembly GCF_051846875.1. Lineage (NCBI taxonomy): Bacteria > Pseudomonadati > Bacteroidota > Flavobacteriia > Flavobacteriales > Flavobacteriaceae > Flavobacterium > Flavobacterium sp. ARAG 55.4. The sequence continues at coordinate 71,000 of NZ_JBPYCT010000013.1, forward strand.
CGTCTCGTAGCCACATTTATAGATGACACCGGACAAATGGAACTCGTCTGGTTTCAGGGGCACAAATGGGTTCGCGAATCATTGAAATTAAATGAAGCTATAGTCATTTTTGGAAAATGCACTTCGTTCAACGGTATGTACAACATGGCTCATCCTGAAATTGAATTATGGAGTGAACATCAGCAAAGTTTGCGTTCGGCTATGCAGCCCGTGTATCCTTCTACAGAAACACTAACAAACAGGGGGATTTCAAACCGCACAGTTAGTAAAATGATGCAGCAATTATTTTTAGAAACACAAGCTTTATTTTCAGAAACTTTACCTGATTACTTAATACAAAACTTGAAGTTAATCCCAAAGAACGCAGCCTTATTCAATATTCATTTTCCAAAAAGTGCCGAAGCTTTGGCGAAAGCCCAATTCCGATTAAAATTTGAAGAATTATTTTTCATTCAGCTCCAGCTAATTATGAAAAACCTGATTCAGAAACATAAAATTAAAGGGCATCCGTTTACTAAAGTAGGCGAATTTTTCAATGAATTCTACCAAAACCATCTTCCATTTGAACTTACCAATGCCCAAAAAAGGGTGATAAAAGAAATAAGAACAGATATGGGCAGCAATGCTCAAATGAATCGTTTATTACAAGGCGATGTAGGTTCAGGAAAAACCATTGTCGCTTTTATGAGCATGCTGTTGGCTATGGATAACGGATTTCAGGCCTGCCTGATGGCACCCACAGAAATATTAGCCAATCAACATTTTGCAGGACTTTCAGAATTAGCTAATAAACTGAATATAAACATAAAAATACTCACGGGCTCTACTAAAACTTCAGAAAGAAAAATCATTCATGAAGCACTGGAAAACGGGACTTTACAAATTCTTATAGGAACTCATGCGTTACTGGAAGACAAAGTAAAATTTCAAAATTTAGGTCTGGCAATTATAGATGAGCAACATCGTTTTGGCGTAGAACAGCGTTCTAAATTGTGGAAGAAAAATAATATTCCGCCACACATTTTAGTGATGACCGCTACTCCTATTCCGCGTACTTTAGCGATGAGTTTGTATGGTGATTTAGACATTTCTGTAATTGACGAATTGCCTCCGGGGCGAAAACCAATTCAGACAGTTCACCGGTATGACAGTAACCGGTTAAAAGTCTGGAAATTTATCCGGGACGAAATTGCTATTGGTCGCCAAATTTACATTGTCTATCCATTGATTCAGGAATCGGAAAAAATGGATTATAAAGACTTAATGGATGGCTACGAAAGTATTTCGAGAGATTTTCCATTACCGCAATATGCCATTTCTATTGTTCATGGCAAGATGAAGCCAGCCGATAAAGATGCCGAAATGAAACGCTTTTCCGAAGGAAAAACAAACATTATGGTAGCCACTACCGTTATCGAAGTAGGTGTAAATGTACCTAATGCATCCGTAATGATTATTGAAAGTGCCGAACGTTTTGGACTTTCTCAATTGCATCAGTTGCGTGGTCGTGTAGGACGTGGTGCCGATCAGAGTTATTGTATTTTGATGACCAGTCATAAACTAAGTGCTGACAGCAAAACCCGAATGGAAACAATGGTACGGACTAATGATGGTTTTGAAATTTCAGAAGTAGATTTAAAATTGCGTGGACCCGGAAATCTTATGGGAACCCAGCAAAGCGGCGTACTCAATCTTCAAATAGCCGATATTGTTAAAGACAGGGAAATTTTATCTCTGGCAAGAGCGCATGCTATAAAAATACTTTCTGAAGATGCTCCGTTACAAAAACCGGAACATGCTATCTTAAAAGCTGTTTATCTGGAATTGACGAAGAAAAAAAACATCTGGAACTACATTAGTTAAAACTCCCTCTTTTAAAAGTATTATTTTTATTTTTAATAATTCAAATAAACCTTTGTACAAAAAACAAGTCAAACCACCTATTGGTCAACAGCTCCAACTTATTTATTGCGGTTAAATTGTATTTAATTTACCTATTTTTATTTACCACAATTAAATAAAAATTAACTTGCAAAAAAAAACAGAATACAGCGCTTTAAAAACAAATCTTTTATATGAAAATAAAAAACTTAATCTACGCTTTATTAATCATAGGATTGGGTTCATTTGTGACCTATCGGGTTATGGAAAATAAAAATGATTCGGAAAATTCTAAAAACAAATCAAATACTAAAGGTCCGGTGAATGTTGACGGGATTATAATACAGCCACAAACTTTCGATAATAATCTTTCTTTATCCGGTTCTATTGAAGCCAATGAGCAGGTGGAAATTCGCTCAGAAGTTTCAGGAATTGTCGAAAGCATCAATTTTAAAGAAGGAAGTCAGGTAACCAAAGGGCAATTATTATTTAAAGTAAATGATTCTGAATTAAGAGCACAACTAAGTCAGACGACCACCAAAGAGACTTTAGCCGCCGAAAATGAAAGAAGAGCCAAACTTTTATTAGAAAAAGAAGCCATAAGTCAGGAAGAATATGATGTGGCCAGAGCCGAATATGCTTCTGCAAAAGCACAAAGCCAATTAATAAAAGCCCAGTTAGCGAAAACTGTTGTTAGAGCGCCATTTACAGGAAAAATAGGTTTGCGTTCTATATCTGTAGGAACTTATATTACTCCTGCTGTTTTAGTCGCAAAATTAGTCAATACGGCTAAATTAAAAATTACTTTTTCTATTCCTGAAAAGTATGCCTCTCAGGTGCAGTCGGATGCTGTTATTGATTTTACAGTTTCAGGATCTGACAAAGTGTATAAAGCTGCTATTTATGCTGTAGAGCCAGAGGTAGAAGTAGCGACCCGAACATTACAAATTCGTGCTATTGCTGACAATGCCGACGGAAAACTTTTTCCCGGTACTTTTGCCGATGTAAAATTACCTTTAGCCATTATCAAAGATGCTATTGTAGTTCCATCAGAATCCATAATTCCAGTTCAGGAAGGGAAAAAAGTATACGTTTCAAATATGGGAAAAGCCAAAGAAGTGATGGTTGAAGCAACTACAAGAACAGCTGCTGAGATTTTAATTCTTTCCGGATTAAAAGCAGGAGACACACTAATTACAAGTGGCGTAATGTCTTTAAAAGATGGTACGCCGGTGAAGGTGAAAGTGAAAGTAAAGTTATAAGTTATGAATTTAGATTATAAGTTTTAAAATCAATTCGCATTTGAAACTCATAATTCATTAATCATACTTCATAACTCATAATTTATAATTCAAAAAAAATGAGTTTATCAACTACAAGTATAAAAAGACCCGTATTAACCATTGTACTGAATCTTTTAATCATATTGTTCGGTTTTCTTGGTTATACTTTTTTGGGAGTACGGGAATTCCCTTCCATTGATCCGGCTCAGGTTTCCATAAAAACATCTTACACTGGAGCTAATTCGGATATTATTGAATCTCAAATCACCGAACCTCTTGAAAAAGCGGTAAATGCTATTGACGGAATTCGGAATATTACTTCCTCGAGCAATCAGGGAAACAGCAATATCACCATCGAATTTAATCTGGATAAAAACTTAGAAGATGCAGCAAATGATGTCCGTGACAAAGTTTCGCAGGCAGTTCGAAACCTACCTAAAGACATTGACGCTCCTCCGGTAGTTTCCAAGGCAGATGCCGATAGCGAGTCAATTATTTCTATGACTTTACAAAGTGACAGCCGCAACCAGATGGAATTAAGTGATTATGCCGAAAATGTAATTTCTCAGCGTTTAGAAACTATTCCGGGTGTTAGTGCCGTTCAGATTTGGGGACAAAAACGCTATGCGATGCGTTTATGGATCGACCCTGTAAAATTAGCCGCTTATGGTTGTACTGTTTCTGAAGTTCGTGATGCTTTAAATGCTCAGAATGTAGAATTACCATCAGGAAAACTGACCGGAAAAAATACTGAACTTACCGTAAAAACGATTGGTAATTTATCCAAAGCCGAAGAATTTAACAATATCATTATCCGAACAGACGGAGACAAAATTGTTCGTTTTAGTGACATTGGAACTGCTGAACTGGGACCTGAAAATATTGAAAGCGGATTAACATCATCAGGACTTCCAATGATTGGGATGGCTATTGTACCCATGCCGGGCGCTAATTATTTAGATATTTCAAAAGAGTTTTATAAAAAATATGAGGCGTTAAAAAAGGATTTACCTAAAGATATCAAACTCAATATTGCCTTAGACAATACTGCTTTTGTAAAAAAATCAGTATTAGAAGTAGTTGAAACACTAGGAATTTCGATTCTTTTAGTAATCATTATTATTTATCTGTTTTTCAGAGACTGGGCAATTGCTTTCAGACCTTTAATTGACATCCCTGTTTCCTTAATTGCTACTTTCTTTATTATGTGGCTGTTGGGATTTTCTATTAATGTATTAACCCTTTTGGCGATTGTTTTGGCAACAGGTTTAGTAGTCGATGACGGGATTGTAGTAACCGAAAATATTTTCAAAAAAGTAGAAGAAGGAATGTCACCAATTGAAGCGGCAATAAAAGGTTCCAACGAAATTTTCTACGCTGTAATTTCAATTTCAGTAACACTGGCAGCGGTATTTTTACCGGTAATCTTTTTAGAAGGGTTTGTGGGTCGTCTTTTCCGTGAATTTGGTGTCGTTATTGGTTCTGCTGTTTTAATTTCGGCATTTGTGTCCCTGACTTTAACCCCGATGCTGAATGCCTATTTAATGAAAGGCGGCAAACAGAAAAAATCAAAATTCTACCTTAAAACAGAACCCTATTTTGAGAAACTAAACAGCGGTTATGCCGAATCATTGTCGACTTTTATGAATAAAAAGTGGATTAGTTTTCCTATTTTGATTGTCTGTTTTGGAATGATTTATTTATTTTTCACCATACTTCCTAAAGAAACAGCTCCTTATGATGACCGAAGCTCTGTAGTAATGCGTATGACCACACCTGAGGGATCAACTTATGAATATACCAATCGTTTTATGCAGGAGATTTCACAACTGGTAGACGATTCTATTCCTGAGAAAAAAGTAAGTCTGGTACTTACTGCACCCAATTCCGGAGGTGCGGCTGCCAATTCCGGCTTTATCAGACTTTCATTAACGCAACCGGATGAAAGAGACAGATCCCAAAAAGAAATTGCTGATAAATTATCGCAATGGACTAAAAAATATCCGGACGCTAAAATATCTGTTATCCAGCAACCCACCATCTCAGTAAACAGGCGTGGTGGATTACCTATTCAGTATATCATTCAGGCACCTACATTTGAGAAACTTCGTGAAAAAATTCCATTATTTATGGAAGAAGTAGGCAACAGTGAAGTTTTCTCAATTACCGATGTAAATTTAAAATTCAATAAACCAGAACTAAATGTAGCCATTGATCGTGCAAAAGCAGAGAGTTTAGGTATTTCGATAGTTGATATTGCACAAACATTGCAGCTTTCATTAAGTGGTCAGCGTTTTGGATATTTTATTAAAAACGGAAAACAATATCAGGTAATTGGTCAGTTTGATCAGCAAGACCGTTCCAAACCATTGGATTTGACTTCTATGTTTGTCAAAAACAACAAAGGACAGCTGATTCAGATGGATAATGTGGTAAAAGTGGAAGAACAAAGCAATCCGCCACAATTGTATCATAACAATCGGTATATGTCGGCAACAGTCTCTGCAGGACTTGCGCCGGGCAAAAGTATTGGCGATGGTATTGCAGCCATGAATCAGATAAAAGCCAAAGTTTTAGACGATACCTTTACAACCGATTTGGGTGGTGAATCCAGAGATTTTGTAGAAAGCAGTTCCAATACTTCTTTTGCATTTGGATTAGCACTATTATTAATTTTCCTCATTTTAGCAGCCCAATTTGAGAGTTTCATCGATCCTTTAGTTATTATACTTACCGTACCAATGGCAGTTGCCGGAGCTTTATTTTCATTATGGCTTTTTGATCAGACCTGGAATATTTTCAGCCAGATAGGAACTATTATGTTAATTGGTTTAGTAACCAAAAACGGTATTTTGATAGTCGAATTTGCTAATCAATTACGCGAACAGGGAAAATCTAAATATGAGGCCATTATGGAAGCTTCAGAAGCGCGTTTACGTCCAATTTTGATGACGAGTTTAGCCATAGCTTTAGGAGCCTTGCCAATCGCCATGTCTCTTGGAGCTGCTTCAACCAGCAGAATTGGAATGGGAGTTGTAATTGTCGGAGGAACTATTTTTTCATTAGCATTAACCCTTTTTGTGATTCCGGCTATTTATTTTATGTGGTCCAGAGCCAGAAAACATTATCCTGAATTTGATCGTATCGAAGAATATGAGCAGGAAACTAAAAAGCATTAAAAAGATATGAAGTTAAAAAACAGCTATCAGTTACTAATTTTAATACTTCTTTCAGCAACATCACTGCGGGCACAGCAAATGCTGACGATTGAAGATGCTTTAAAAATTGCATTAGAAAACAACTACGAAATTAAAATTGCAACGAATGATTTAAAAGCAGATCAGGCTAATAATACTATTGGTAATGCAGGAATGCTTCCCACACTGACTGCAAATGTAGTGGATAACAACAACATTCAGAATCTATCCCAAATTCGCATTGACGGAACGGAAAACAGCTTAAATAATGCTAAAAACAACAGTCTGAATTACGGCGTGAGTTTAGGCTGGACGATTTTTGACGGCATGAGTATGTTTGCCAAAAGAGCGCAATTTCAGGAACTTCAAAAGTTGGGGGAATCAAAATTAAAACTGAGCATTTTAACTAAAATTGGCGATGTTTATGAAACCTATTTTGATTTAGTTCAACAACAACAGCAATTAGCCGCTTTAGATTCAACTCTTGTCATTTCCAATCAGAGATTAGCTTTAGCCGAGAATCGTTTTAGCATCGGCAAAGCTTCAAAGCTGGAGGTTTTAAATGCACAAGTTGATTTGAATACTGACAAAGTGATGTTGCTCAGACAAAAAGAATTGTTTTCCAATACTAAAACACTCTTAAATCAGATTCTGGCCAGAGATACCAAAATTGATTTTATAGTAAATGATATTTTTAACGTAGATTCAGCTTTAAAACTGGATGAATTAAGTGAGTTGGCACAAAAACAAAACCCACAATTACAAGCACAAATCATCAATAAAAGAGTTGCCGAACTGCAATTGAAACAAGTAAAATCAACCAGATACCCCACAATAAGAGTCAGCTCTGGTTATAATTTTTCTGAAACACAATCCAGTTTAGGTTTTACCACCCAATCTTCGGCAAGAGGGTTTAATTATGGTTTTAGTGCTTCACTGAATTTATTTGACGGCTTTGCCCAACATCGGAATGAAAAAATAGCTCATCTGGCGATTGATAATGCGAAATTACAAATTGAACAGCAAAATCTAAATATTGAAACGCAGCTGGCTACCGCCTTTCAAACTTATTTAACCAATTTAGAACTCATTGAACTAGAACAGACAAATCAGGCAATTGCTAAAAAAAATCTGGACATCACGCTGGACAAATTCCACATTGGAACGATTACAACATTAGAATTCCGAACCGCACAATTGAATTATGTCAATGCAACCGTTCGTTACAGCAATGCTCAGTTTCAGGCAAAATTATCCGAAATCGCTCTGAAAGAATTAGCCGGAAAACTGGATTATTAAAATATATACCCGACAAATTAAAACCTCAAATACAGCTTTTTCAAGTCGTTTTTGAGGTTTATTTATTTAAAATGCCACAATAAAAAATTAATTTTACGCTAAATTAACTGATATGATTTCATACGACCCAAAAGACTGGATTACTTTTGTGTTCCGTTTTCACAAAGCTGATACTTTCCGAAAGTTATTTCCTTTAATTCTGTTAATCGGATTTTATTCGGCGGCAGTAGCTTATCTCGAACTCGAATACTGGGACTTGCCTGAAGACAGCCGCGTAAAAAACATTTCTATAATGCACGGCATGCTGGGATTTGTTATTTCGCTTTTATTGGTTTTCCGAACCAATACTGCTTACGACCGCTGGTGGGAAGGACGTAAATTATGGGGAGCTTTAGTCAACAACAGCCGTAATTTGGCCTTAAAGCTTCATGCTATTTTAGATGATGAAAAAGACCGTGCTTTCTTTAGAAAAATCATTCCCGGTTATGCTTCTATTTTGAATAAACATTTAAAAGATGAAGAAACAAGTAAGCAATTATCAGAAGATATTATCCTGCCTGCAGATCATCATTATCACCGTCCTAATCAGGTGGCAAAAATGATGTTTATGAGAATTAATGAGCTGTATAAAAATCAAAAAATCACAGGCGACCAATTGATTATTCTGAACAGCGAAATTCAGTCTTTTACAGATATTTGTGGTGCTTGTGAACGAATTAAGAACACACCTATTCCCTATTCTTACAGTGTATTTCTTAAAAAATTTATTTTTTTCTATGTCATGACACTGCCTTTTGGTTATGTTTTTAATCTGGGGTATTTTGTCATTCCGGTAGTTGTTTTTATTTTTTATGTATTGGCGAGCTTAGAACTTATAGCCGAGGAAATTGAAGAACCATTTGGACATGATGCAAATGATTTACCTACTGCTAAAATTGCCGAAAACATAAAAAAACATGTAGAAGAATTGCTTTAGATTATATAAAAATCAATTTTGAAAATTCAAAATTACATTCATTTTAAATAACAAAAAGAGACTTTAATAACTTTGAAGCTCGGCTGACAATGTTTATATTTGCAACCTTATTAAAATTTAGAAATGAAAATATCATACAACTGGTTAAAACAATTCATTAAAACCGATTGGAATTCAGAAGAAACAGCAGCATTACTGACTGATTTAGGTCTTGAAGTAGAAGTTGTTGAAAAATATCAATCTGTCAAAGGAGGATTAGAAGGTATCGTAGTAGGACATGTACTTACTTGTGAACCACATCCCGATGCTGACAGACTAAAAGTGACCACAGTTGATGTAGGAACCGGAACTCCAATACAAGTTGTGTGTGGTGCTGCAAATGTAGCCGCCGGTCAAAAAGTACCTGTAGCTACTATTGGAACCGTATTATACGATAAAGAAGGAAATCCATTTACCATAAAAAAAGGAAAAATCCGCGGACAGGAAAGTCACGGAATGATTTGCGCTGAAGACGAATTAGGTCTAGGAGAAAGTCATGACGGAATAATGGTTTTAGATCCGGATTTGGTTCCCGGAACTCCCGCGGCAAAAGTTTTCAAAATAGAAAATGACGAAGTTTTTGAAATTGGCTTAACGCCAAATCGCGCCGATGCGATGAGCCATTTAGGTACAGCAAGAGATTTGAGAGCCGGATTATTGCAAAACGGAGTTAGCGTTGAATTAATCACACCATCAGTGAGTAATTTCAGAGTAGACATGCGTACTTTAAAAATAGATGTTAAAGTTGATGCTCCGCTTTTAGCCCCACGTTATTGTGGTGTTACCATTTCAGGAATTACGGTTAAACCTTCACCAGCATGGCTGCAGGATCGTCTGAAAGCTATTGGAATCAATCCAAAAAATAATATTGTTGATGTAACCAATTATGTTCTGCATGATTTAGGTCAGCCATTACACGCTTTTGATGCTGCAAAAATTAATGGTAAAATTCATGTAAAAACAGTTGAAGCGGGTACAAAATTCACCACTCTGGATGAAGTTGAAAGAACCCTACATGAAGAAGACCTGATGATTTGTGATGATAAAGGTCCAATGTGTATTGCAGGGGTTTTTGGCGGGCAAAATTCTGGTGTTACCAATAATACTACTGCAATTTTCTTAGAAAGTGCTTATTTTAATCCGGTCAGCATCCGAAAAACAGCCAAAAGACATCAGTTAAACACGGATGCTTCTTTTAGATTTGAAAGAGGAATTGATCCTACCATAACAGCTTATGCCTTAAAACGTGCTGCTTTATTGATTCAGGAAGTTGCCGGTGGAAACATAACTTCTGAGCTTACAGATATTTATACTAAAAAAATTGAGGATTTCACCGTCTTTTTAAATTTTGATAAAGTCACTAAAATTATTGGTCAAAAAATACCAAAAGACACTATCAAACAAATTTTAGTTTCATTAGACATAAAAGTAAACAGTGTATCAGATGCCGGATTAGGTCTTACAATCCCTGCTTACCGCGTGGATGTTCAAAGAGAAATTGATGTTATTGAAGAAATCCTGAGAGTTTACGGTTACAATAAAATTGATTTTTCAAACAAACTGAATGCGACCGTTTTTAACGCACCAAGAAACGAGGACTACAAACTTCAGAATATTGTCGGGAACCAACTGAATTCACAAGGTTTTCACGAAATGATGGCTAATTCATTGACCACAGCTTCGTATGTTCAGCTTTCTGAGATGTTAAAAGAAGAGCATAATGTAACCATGTTAAATCCGTTAAGTAATGATTTAGCTACTATGCGTCAATCCTTATTATTTTCAGGATTAGAAGCTATTGCCTATAATATTAACCGTAAAAATGCCGATTTAAGATTGTTTGAATTTGGAAAATCCTACCATAAATTTCTTTCCGGATATGAAGAACAAAAACATCTTACTTTATTTTTAACCGGTAACAAAAATCAGGAAAACTGGACTAATCCTCAAAAACCTTCAGATTTCTTTTTATTCAAAGGATATATTGATGCAGTTTTATTACGTTTAGGAATTCATAAAACACAAAACAGTCCTGTAAAATCAGATGTTTTCTCAGAAGGAATTGCTATAGGTACCGGTCATAATGTATTGGTAGAATTTGGTGTTGTAAAAAAATCAATCCTAAAACACTTTGGAATCAAACAAGAGGTTTTTTATGCTGATTTTAACTGGGAAACTGTTTTAAAAACAATTCCAAACAAAATCAGATACAGCGAAATCACTAAATATCCTGAAGTGCGAAGAGATTTAGCCTTGCTTCTCGATCAAAGTGTAAGTTACGACAGTATTTATGCTATTGCCAGACAAACAGAAAAAAGTCTGTTGAAAGATATTAATCTCTTTGATGTTTACGAAGGTAAAAACTTGCCGGAAGGAAAAAAATCATACGCTTTAAGCTTTATCCTTCAGGATGATTCAAAAACACTTACTGATGCTCAGATTGATAAAATCATGGGCAAATTACAAAAGAATTTTGAAACAGAACTGGGAGCCAGTTTGAGATAAAAATAAAATACCGGAATATCAAAAAACCCATTTGCCGCGGCAAATGGGTTTTTCTTTTTAACAATTAATCTATTAACAAACAACTATGATTTTGGTAACAAAACAGCATTTACAACATGAATTACACCATTAGATTGATTTACATCAGCAATTGTAACCTGAGACATTCCTCCTTTTTCATCGGTAACATATAATTTTTTTCCTTTCATCCAGGCTGTCAAAGTTCCGCCACTTACTGTTTTCAGAGTCGCTTTTCCATTTCCGGCTTTAATTGCTTTTGCAATATCTGATGCATTCATTTTTCCCGCTACTACGTGATAAGTTAAAATGGTTTGCAACATTTTTTTGTTTTCCGGTTTTAATAAAGTTTCCACTGTTCCTTTTGGTAATTTATCAAAAGCGGCGTTTGTTGGGGCAAAAACGGTGAACGGTCCTTTTCCTTGTAAAGTTTCTACTAAATCGGCTGCTTTTACTGCTGCAACTAATGTAGTATGATCTTTAGAGTTAACAGCATTTTCAATAATATTTTTAGTTGGATACATTGGAGCTCCACCAACCGTTACTGTTTTCTGAGCGAACGAAGTGGCTCCAAATACTAATGCAAAAAATGCTACTGATAAAAATTTTCTGGTTTTCATAATGATACTTTTTTTAAAGTTATATAAAAGCATTTACGGTAATAGATTCGATTTGGTTTTAAAAAAAACAAAAAAAATATAAGCTGCTTATTTTTAAATCATTAAAAACAATATAAAATAAAAAATGAGGTTCTGTGAACCTCATTTTACTCTCTTTTTTAAATCCTGTTTATAAATTCTTAATCACAAACTCACTTCTACGATTCAATTCGTGTTGTTCTTCGGAGCAGGATTCACTTGGCTGGCATTTTATAATCTGAACGGTTTCTCCATAGCCTTTTGCAAAAATTCGCTTGGCAGGAATACCTTGACTTAAAAAATAATCTCTGGTAGAATTAGCCCTTTTGGCTGATAAATCTAAATTGTATTTATCATTTCCGCGATTATCGGTGTGAGAACCTATTTCGACTACCATTTCCGGATATTTTTTCATCAAATCAATTACTTTATTCAAAATTGGTTTTGATTCTTTTCTAATATACCATAAATCATAATCAAAATAAATGGGATCCGTTTTAATCAATAAACGCTCTTTGTCTTTAACAATATCTTTTTCGGCAGTAACAATAGCGGCAATCTTCTCTTTTTTTCTGATTTCAGCTTCTGAAACTGCTTTTTTAGCTGCAGTTTCTTTTTCAATTTTAGCTTTTTCTGCTTGGATTGCGGCTTCTTTTTTAACAGCTTCAGGAGATTTTAAAGCCATTGAAGCATCATTGATTTTCTTTCTGTCTTTATACAATTTTAAGAACTTAGAAGCTTTTGTATAATCCACTTTAGAAGCGTGTACAGCATAACTTTTTTCACAATCTACTGAAAAAGAAAAACGCCCGTCGGCAGTAGTTATCACTGTTTCAATTTCTTTATCACTTATATCCTTTAAACTCACTATAGCTTTATTCAGCGGAAGTTTCGTATCGGTATCGGTAATAATTCCTGATATATACTGCATGCAATTTTCGACTACTAAAGGCTGAATTTCACTAATTTCATAAATATCATCAGCTCCTTTTCCTCCTTTCCGGTTCGAAGCAAAATAACCATGTTGTTTATCGGAATCAATTACAAATGAAAAATCATCATAACCTGAATTTACCGGTAAACCAATATTTAAAGGTGTAGTGAATTCGTTATTTTTCATCGCAGAAACAAAAATATCCATGAAGCCGTATCCTGCATGACCGTTTGACGAAAAATAGAGTTTATTATCCTTTGAAATAAACGGAAACTGTTCTTTTTTATCCGTATTAATTTTGGATCCAAGATTTTTAGGGGTTCCATAATCTGAACCTAAAATAGCTACACTGTAAATATCGAAAGAACCTAAAGAACCCGGCATATCTGAAGCAAAATACAAGGTTTTTTCATCCGGACTTAAAGCAGGATGTTCCACTGAATAATTATCACTATTAAAAGGTAAAGCGGTTATATTTCGCCATTTTCCATCAATCAATTCAGCTCTGAAAATTTGAAGAACAGAAACTTTATCTTCGTTTTTAACTCTTGCACCGTCTTTAGAATTATTACGTGTAAAATATACTGTTTTTCCGTTTTTTGTAAAAACAGCATTCGATTCGTGCAAAGGAGAATCTAATTCGACAGCAAACTTTTTAATAGAATCAACATTCACATTTTTAAGTGAAACCGACATGATATCTAAGTAACTCTCATTATTCCATTTGTACACTTTTTCAAAAGTAAAAGGCTTTCGTTTTACAGCTGAGAAGACAAGTTTATTTCCTAAAGGAACAGCACCAAATTCTGAATTTGGCGTATTGATATTCATGTTTTTAATAGCAAACCGATTACCTAAAGCCGAGATATTTTCTAAAATTAAATTTTCTTTTTCAAGATTCTCAATTGCTTTTTGGTTATTGGTACTCAAATAATAATCACGTAATACTTTATTGGCTTCGTCATAATTTCCGGATGCTTTTAAAGTCTGCGAATATTTAAAATAATATTCAGCGTCAGCTGCTTCGGGAAATCTGGAAATCAAAAAACGATACTGTCGCTGAGCATTCGCATAATCACTCGTATAATAATAGCTGTCGGCTAAGTTTTTTACCACTTCTAAAGAGCGGTTCCTCTCTATAATTCTTTCATACACCGGAATAGCCTCGCTATAGTATGTTCTGTCAAATAAGCGTTTGGCTCTTTGTAAATCCTGTGTTTGCGCCTGAGTAAATTGTAATGTAAATACAATTAAAATAAAGTATATTCTTTTCATTGCTGTCATATTAAAAGAATCTAGGTGATTTATCATATCCTTTCCCTAAAAGATCGATATTAAACAAAACAAAAACTTCATGAGTCCCGGAATTGAACTGCCCTAAATTAGAAGTCGTATAGTCGTAAGCATAACCAACATTGATAGTTGGGGAAACTTTAATACTCATCAAAGCACTCACCGAATCATCAAATCGATACGAAGCACCCAATTCAAATTTTTCATTAAACAATACATTGGCAGAAACATCTAAAGAAATTGCTGAACCGGCCACAATTTTAGACATAAATGCCGGCTTCAATTTAAAAGTATCGGATAAGTCAAAAACATAACCTCCGGTAAAAAACATGTGAATTTTTTCGGAACCAAAAGCATTGATTCCGGCACGTTCTTCGATGTGTTTAGAAGAAAGTAGATTTGGTGCTGACAAACCTAAATAATAATGATCTGTAAAGTAATAAGCTCCTACGCCTATGTTAGGAAATACATTATTTATATTTTCTTCAAAAGCGGGATCTGTTGACGAGCCACCACTTTCAAATTGAAATCCGTTAAAATTAGTTTTAAAGGAAGTGAAACCCGCTTTCAATCCTAAAGATAATTTGGCTGTAGCATTCAAATCTAAAACATAGGCAAAATCAGCATAAAAATTATCTTCTTTTTTTGCTCCGTCACCAATATCGTCAGAGATTAATGAAAAGCCCATTTCTACTTTTTTAGTTAAAGAAGTATGCCCAAAAAAATTGAAGGTTTTAGGAGCTCCTTCTATTCCTGCCCATTGCGAACGATATAAAACACCAAAATCTAACATTGCCTGCGTACCGGTTGCATAAGCCGGATTGACAATATTCATATTGTACATATAATGAGTGTATTCAGGATCTTGTTGGGCTGATGCTTTTATTATGATTAATAAAAAGCTTATAATAAGTATTTTTCTTTTCATTAGAAATTTAATTTTAGTGTAACAAAATCAACTATCGGTTTAAGTATAGTCTCCCCTGAGCTGGTTTTTTATTTCCTTTATTAAAATGAAGAATATAAAAGTAAACTCCGTTTGGAGCTACACCATCAATTCCTATTTTGTAATCTGAATTTCTACCATCCCAGGCCGGTTTATTTTTATTCCCTTTGAAAAGTATATTACCATATCTGTTAAAAATTTCTAATGAAAAATCAGGATACAAGAATTCAATTTGAGGTATTCTAAAAGTATCATTCACAGTATCTCCATTTGGCGAAAAACCATCCGGAATAAAAACAATACACTTGTCAAGCGTAAATGAAGCAGTGTTATTATCTACCACAATAGCACTACAACCGTTTGAATCATCGATTAAAGAATTAAGAGTAAAATTTGTAGTTCCAATATTTACTAAAACGGACATTGGTATAATAAAACTCGCTTTTCCTGAATTAACTTCTGCACTAATTGTTTGATTTTCAGATACATTTGCTCCTGTTAACGAATAATCAAAAGTAAGATTAGTTACATCTCCTAAACCGGATAACTCAACCACCGTATCGCCTTCTAAACATTCATTCTTTATATCTAAAGAAATTCCTGAGACATCAGGCGTAGCATTAATTATAAACCCTTTTGATAAAGTGGCTGTATTATAACAAGAAGTTGTTAAATTAATGATATTATTAATTGTAAATACAATATTAGTACCTACATTGGTAAGTAAATTTGCAGGTATAGAAAATGAAGCTGTTCCATTTACAGCAGTGAATTCTAAAGCCTGATTACTAGCTACATTATCGCCGGATAAACTATAAACTATTCTGTAATTTCCATTGGCTAAATTAGTGTTTCCTGAAATTTCAACTTCAGCATCATATCCACTACAAACCGGATTAATTGTTAGAGTTGCATCATTAATTCGTGGTAATGGAGAAATGGATAAAACATCTGAAATAACTCCAATTATATTATTACAAATGCCCGAAGACGATGTTTTTACAATGTTTTTAATTGTAAAAGTATAATTAGCTACGGCGGGAAGATTTAAACGATCAACATCAAAAACAAAAGTTCCGCTTATAAAATTCCCATTAACTGTAATGTTTTTTGTAGTACTGCCATTGTTTATAGAATAAGTTACATTATAATTCCCATCAGGAATAGGTTGAGGCCCTTTGGTTAAAGTTGCTGAATAAGTGGCAGATGTTATTTCGTCTTCACAAATATCCGAATTCACCACTAAAGTACTTCCTGTAAAATCCAATGGATCTTCAATTATAATTTGAACTGTCGATTGTGAATTCGTGCAAATAGGATTTGAAGATAAAACAGTATATCTAAAACTATAAGTACCTGCACCTAATGTATTATAGATACGTGTTACATCAATTATATTATCAACAGAATTTGACAATTCACTTGTTCCCGACAGCTCTGTCCATCTTCCACCCGCATCTTCATTAGCTAATCGTTCATTCAAATTTAAATTACTATAGACTGTTAAGTCATCCGTACTACATACTCTTAAATGCGTAGGACTCCCCGATACTGGTTTACGAAATACCGAAACAGAAACAGTAGCTGATTGTTCCGGACATGTATCCAAAGCCGGAATCGTATAGGTATATGAATAAGTGCCTGTACCTAAAACTTTTGGATTAATAATATTTCCTGACAATGTAGCCGGAGTATTATTAGCAGTCCACCTACCATTTTGCTGCGGAGCTAATTGTGTTCCGTCAAAAGCCTGAAATAAATTGAACGACTCTACATCATCACAAGTAGTAATATTAGGACTTGGAACCCCGGCATAAGGTCCAATTGTAACAATAACTGTGGCTTGATTATTCGTACAGCCTGAAGGATCCTGAACATAGGTATAACTGTAAATACCGCTGTTTCTGAGCGACTGAGCATCCAATATTCCGTTAAAGGTATTATCTCCAAGCGGTTTTGAATTATCTATCCAGGTTCCGTCCGGTATCGGACTTCCACCTAACAGATTAAAAAGATTAATACTTTTATTAACGGGATCCTGAATATTACAAATGGTGACCGTGGCATCTTCACCTGCACATTGCGAATAACTGTTTGTGGATAAAAGGCACAAAAAAAGAAAAGAACATTTTATAAAACTGGTTTTTATAAAAGAAAGTAGTTTTACTATCATACAGTACTTTTTAGGTTAAATTTGGAGTAAAGTAAGCGAATGTAAGAAATAAAGCAGTAAGAATATCAAAAAAAATCGACAAAATACATTAAAGCATTCTACATTTTATTTAGACAAAACTGCTTTTAAAATAAACTATAGCTTTTTATATTTTTAAAATTAAGTAAAAAATATTTCAAAAAAAAAAAGGTCCCGCAATTTGCGGGACCTTTAAATTATAAAAAAGTTTGAGAATTATTTTTTCTCAGATTTTTCCATTTTAGCTTTCAAAGCAGCTAATACATCATTGTTATCTCCTAAAGTTGCAGCTGGTGCATTAGTAGAAGCATTTGAAGTATTTTCAGTTGCAGCTTTCACGTTTTTCTCTTCTTCTTCACGGAAGATAGCTGTGTGAGAAGCAACTACTCTTTTGAATTCTTTGTTGAATTCGATTACTTTGAAATCTGCAGATTCTCCTTTTTTCAATTTCTTACCGTCTTCTTTTTCAAGGTGACGAGTAGGAATGAAAGCAACGATATCATCTCCAAATTCTACAGTAGCTCCTTTGTCAACGATTTCAGAGATTTCTCCGTTGTGGATAGTTCCAACAGCGAATGAATCCTCATACTGATCCCAAGGATTAGCAGTAGTTTGTTTGTGACCTAAAGATAATTTACGTCCTTCAACATCTAACTCTAATACAACTACGTCTAATTTTTCACCAACGTTTACAAATTCAGATGGGTGTTTGATTTTCTTAGTCCAGGATAAGTCAGAGATATAGATTAATCCATCAATTCCTTCTTCTAATTCTACGAAAATACCAAAGTTTGTAAAGTTTCTAACGATACCTGTATGTTTAGAACCTACTGGGTATTTAGAAGTGATATCAGTCCATGGATCTTGAGATAATTGTTTGATACCTAATGACATCTTACGATCGTCTCTGTCTAAAGTTAAGATTTGAGCCTCAACAACATCACCTACTTTTACGAAATCTTGAGCAGAACGTAAATGAGTAGACCACGACATTTCAGAAACGTGGATTAAACCTTCAACACCTTCAGCAACTTCGATAAATGCTCCGTAATCAGCAATAACAACTACTTTACCTTTTACTTTATCACCTACAGTTAAGTTAGCATCTAATGCATCCCATGGGTGAGCGTTTAATTGTTTCAATCCTAATTGAATTCTTGTTTTCTCATCATCGAAATCAAGGATTACAACATTTAATTTTTGGTCTAATTCAAGAACTTCAGATGGGTGGTTGATTCTTGACCAAGAAAGGTCAGTAATGTGGATTAATCCGTCAACACCACCTAAGTCAATAAACACACCGTAAGAAGTAATGTTTTTAACAACACCTTCTAATACTTGTCCTTTTTGTAATTGACCGATGATTTCTTTTTTCTGTACTTCAATATCAGCCTCGATAAGCGCTTTGTGAGATACAACAACATTTTTGAATTCGTGGTTGATTTTTACCACTTTGAATTCCATAGTTTTATTTACATAAACATCGTAGTCTCTAATTGGCTTAACGTCAATTTGAGATCCTGGTAAGAACGCTTCAATTCCAAAAACGTCAACGATCATACCACCTTTAGTTCTACATTTAACGAAACCATTAACGATTTCTCCAGTTTCATTAGCAGCAATAACTCTATCCCAAGACTTGATAGTACGTGCTTTACGGTGAGACAATACTAATTGACCTGTTTTATCCTCACGGATGTCGATTAATACTTCAACCTTGTCACCTACTTTTAAGTTTGGATTGTAACGGAATTCATTTAAAGAAATAACACCTTCAGATTTAGCATTGATATCAACGATAACGTCTCTATCTGTAATTCTAACTACAACTCCTTCAACTACTTCTTCCTGATCTGTAGAAATGAAAGTTTTAGATACTAGTTCTTCAAACTCTTGTAAGTTTTTTTCATCTACTGCATCAATACCTTCTTCAAAGTTGTGCCAGTTAAAATTTGCTAAAAACTCTTCTTGTGATTTAATTTGTTCAGACATATGTTCTGATAAAAAATTTGTATTCTGTGTTCGCTCGAGCTTCTTAATGTGATAGCAAACAACAGAAGTTGTTTGTATAATTAGTTGATACCTAAAGGAAACTCTTATTCACCAAAAGGTGCGCAAAATTAATTCTTTTTTACGAAACTACAAAACAAATCCCGCTGATAATCATCACAAAAGTAAAATAATAACTTTAATATTGATTTTGAAGGTTTTAGAAGCACAACTATTGATTTCCATAAGCACTTCCCTCCTGCTGTCCGTTCTATCTCTTGTCTCGTCTTTTAGGACGAGACAAGAGGATGCCACTTCCATCAGGGCTATTTAGTTCGTTTTGTTTTTATAATAACTTTTGTAAAGATATTTTGATATATTTGAGAAATAAATAAAACGAAACATAACTTCGCCAATCTACCCAAAATGAGGTGTATTAACGAAGTCTTATTTCGCTTATATACTAGTTGGTAGCAAGCTTACAGCAAACGTGGAAAAAACTGTTAACAACTTTCTCTTTTTTATTATTGACTTTCTTACTTTTTTAAAATAAATTTGCATTATTATGTTCTTTGAGATATGCTTTTTTGACACCCTGTTAGAATTGTTTTTTAAAGTGTATTAAGTTACACAACCTTTTAAGGTCCAGTTCCGAGATTATTCAACTACCCTCACATCTAGTGAAGTACTGAATAGTATAGAAGCTAATTAGTTATATTTTTTTATGTAACAGGAATTTATTTGGGATGAAAATGAACTACGACTAGAATTTTAATTACGGGTACATTGAAATGTAACAGGCAATAGTGCCTAATTAAAATTACATTACAATGAAAAAAAAGAAGAAAAGCAGTGTTTTGCGTAAAGTGAAACATCAAGTTCAAAATGAGAACCGTAGTTCGTTCTCGGAGAAAGTTAAAACTAGTAGTTTAGTTGCTAACTGGATTAAAAGAATAAAAGAAAAACCAACGGATATATTCGTATTGTCTAACAGGTTATATAATTTATTCCGTATTTTCCAAAAACTTAATGACCATTTTAATCTATTCTAACCGACATCCTAAATTATTTTCTCTCCAAAATGAGTATTAAAACAGTAAAACATCTCGCATTCATTCTAAAGCTAAATGCTGAGGAATTACTGCATTTGTCAAATACTGCTGACAATTATTATTATACAAAAAGCGAACCTAAATTAGATAAAGAAAAGAATCCCAAATTTAAAAAAGGCAAGCAACTTTTTAGAACATTAAATCCAAGCATTAATGAACTAAAAATAGTTCAATCAAGAATTCAAAAAAATATAATTGCTAAAATTAAACTTCCTGAATATGCTTTTGGTGCTGTTAAAGGGAAAGATAATGTACAAAATGCTCTAATTCATAGAGGTAAAAAGTATAATTTTACAACTGATTTGTCAAATTATTTCCCATCGATATTTAATAAGCAAGTATATGAAATGTTCATTTACAACAACTTTTCACCTACCGTCTCAAGGATTTTAACAAAACTTACTACATATCAAGGAAGATTGCCACAAGGCGCACCAACTTCACCAACAATTTCTAATCTTGTATTTGTTAAAACTGGTATGAAATTACAAGCTTTAGCAGAAAAAAATAATCTAACTTTTTCTTCATTTATAGACGACTTAACTTTTTCTTCAAAAGATGACTTTAAAAATATAATTCCTCAAATTATAGAAATTATCATAAATGACAATTTTATTATAAGTCATCAAAAAACTTTTTATAAAACTTATAGACCAACAGTTACTGGTGTTGTTGTTACAAATAATTATCTTTTTTTGACCGAAAAATTCAAAGAGAAACTTATGAATTTAGAACATAAAACTCCAGAACAAATATCTGGTTTGAAAAATTACGCAAGAAAAGTTAAAAATGCTAATCTGAAAACTAAATAAAAAGCCAGCTACCAACACTTGCTACAAGAGATTTGGGCATTTGGCTTAATTGAAAAATGGTTTTGTATTTGGGATGTTTTGGCAAATCCGAAAATAAGGCTTAATTTACCCTCAACGATGAGCAACTTTGTCGAGTTACTAAATGAGATTGCTTCGTCCCTCGAAATGACAATCTTGTAGCTAAAAATACTTTAACACGATAGCGAAAAAGTTCTTTCCGAGCCTGCAACAATAAACAAGCAAGCCACATTCAAATATTTTAATCCACTTAATACAAAGCTTCCTTTGTCAGTATGAAAAATTTGTGACTAAAAGTTAGTACAAATTGTACCTATTTATATTTCAATCTTATCATCACTCAAAGAACCACCGAAGAATAAAAATTTAAATTCGATTAAATATTAAAAATTACTTTATTCGATTTACATTAATTCTTACAAAAAAAACTTATCTGCTTTTTAAAAAAGTTTTTTTCATTTGTAAGAATTTTGCTTTATCTCTATTTTTTAATCATTTTTTTTAAGAAAAATACTAATTCAGCAAAAAAAATCAATAAAAAACGATTTTTTATCACAAAAAATCAACACTGAAAAATAATGGTCTTTTTTTAATAAACCGGCATTCCTATTTCAAAAATTTACGTAAAGACGAACTACTATAAAAACTACTGCTAACACCGTTTTTTAACTGCGTATTTCCTGCTAAAAAAAAATTAAAATACTGGCTATGAATTAATTTAAATAGCGATAATAAACAGTATTTAATACAGGACACAACAGGATACTGACAATACTTGCATTTTATAACTTCAAAAAAAACACCTCTTTTATTGCTGAAATTTTGATTAAAAACACACATTAATGAGGGAATTTTATCAAAACTAACCGATTATTAACCAAACCAAATTATTATGAATTTCAAACACCGTTATGCGATTAAATTAATTATTTTGAGCTTATTTTTAACCATTTTATCCTGTGATGATGAATACTCTATGTATTCTTCAAATAATGGTTCAAATACAGCAACTGAAATTTCCTCTTTTGAAATAAGACCGGGAATAAATATGGTTTCTATTGAAGGAAAAGTTGATGATGCCAATATGTCTGAAGTAAAAATATATTGGGACAATAAATCTCAATCTGTTACAGTACCAGTAACACATGAAGGTGAAGAAAACTTATTTGCAACAGAAATCAATAATCTTGATGAAAAACTTCACATATTCGAAATTCTGTCCATTGACAGTGAAGGAAATAACACTGAGCTTGCCAGCGGAGGAGCCAAAGTTTATGGTGATACTTATCTGAGTTCTATTGAAAACAGAGAAATTGTTACTTCAGAATTAAAACACAGTCAATTAAATTTTACGTTTAGCCCAATAGCTCTTATTACCGGAATTTTAGGTACTGAAATAATCTATACCAATGATCAGGATGAGGAAATTGAGATTTTCAACAAAACTAACAATATTAAAATTGCTATATCTGATTTCAAAAGTGGTACAACCTTAAAATACCGCACCGCTTTTAAATACTCACCACTAGCACTGGACACCATTTACACGGACTACACTAATCATAAACCATTTGTTTTACCTATTTTACAAAATGCTGCAGTACCTTATATAGCAGAAGAAGCCGGTTCAAGATGGGGTAATTTAGGATCTCCATGGATTACCAATGATGCAGCAAAAAACCACGACGGATATGGTGGATGGGATCAGAAAAACGGCAATATTTTTAATCTCGAATCCGGTTGGGGAGCTCCTGAAATTGTTAATGGAAAAATATATCAAACTATTAGTTTAGAGCCGGCAACTTATCAGTTAAAAGTTACTGTAACAGCTACAAATCATTCCCTTGCAGATGAAGGTGGTGCATATTTTGTTATCTCCAGTGGAAATGGACTTCCCGATGTTGAAGACCTGAATACAGCAACCGGAGTTTTAGGATACGAAAGAATTGAAACCGTAAAAGTTTATTCTGTAGAATTCACTGTGAATCAAGCCTCTGAGGTATCTTTTGGAGAACTTACAACTCAATCTGCAGCTGGTCGTTATTGTAATATAAAATCATGGGAACTGGTCCATGTACAATAATTATTAAAAAAACATTAACATATAAATTAGAAAAGACAGTCCTTTTAAATTAAAGTGCTGTCTTTTTTAGTATATAAAACTATTGAAAACAGAACAACTCTCTATCTTCTTAGCAAGTTTGCTCTAAAAACACTTTAACGGGTTATCGGGAAAGTTCTTTCCCAGCCTGCCTGATCTATTTGACAGATTTTTCAATGATGCTTTTGAAATGATTTATTAACCGTTTCATCAGAAAAAAACTAAACAACGAAATCAAAGATGGAGAACGAATTAGCAAACAGGAATTCAGCTAGCAGTCTTTTAGCAGTTTTTTTTTACACTTCCTGAAGTCAACTAAAAAACAAAATCACAATGCCCTATATAACAGCTCTTTAATATAAATATAAAAAATAACAGTTATTTTTATTTGTACTTGTTCTAAATAAAAATAAATTTGCAAAAAATTAACGTATTTATCATGAGAAAAATTTGCATCATATTGTTATTCGGGCTGTCCGCAATATTAAGAGCTCAAAGCGGTTCTGTAAAAGGAAAAATATACACTGAAAACACTCCGGATTATTTATATTCGACTGTTATTATTAAAGAAAACAATCGTCAGGCAGATGCTGATAAAAATGGAAATTACGAACTTAAAAATTTAAATTCCGGAACCTATACCTTACTTTTTACAGCTTTAGGATACATTAGTCAGGAAAAAAAAGTAACCTTAAGCGAGAATGAAAATACAATTATTAATGTTACTTTAAAAGAAAACATAAATGCTTTACAAACGGTGGAAATTATCGGTAGAAAAGAAAAGTCATATAAAAATACCCGCTCTTTTATTGGTGCAAAAACCGAAATTGCATTAAAAGACCTGCCACAATCCGTTTCTTATGCTACAAAAGAATTAATTGCCGATCAGGGAACGATGCGTGTGGGAGAACTGGTAAAAAACTTTAGTGGCGTAACACAATTCACCTTTTACGATGATATTTCCATCAGAGGATTTAGAATTAACGGACAAAGTAACACCCAATTATTAAACGGATTACGAACTTCTACGGGTTTCTGGAAACAGCCCTTAACCAATTACCTTGAACGTGTAGAGGTTTTAAAAGGGCCTTCTTCTGCCCTTTTCGGGAACGCTTCTCCGGGTGGTGTGGTGAACAGAGTTACCAAAAAACCATTGGATCAGGCTGCTAATAGCATCAGTTTTTCAACCGGAAGTTTTAACACCCTAAGAGCTTTAGGTGATTTTACGGGACCGCTTAATGAAGACAAAACGCTTTTGTATCGTCTGAATATTGGTTACGAAAATGCTAATTCATTCAGAGACCTACAATTTGACAAAAACATCGTTATTGCTCCTTCCTTTTCATTCCTGCCTAATGACAAAACGCGTGTGAACTTTGATTTAATTTACAACAATTCCAAAAGTATTTTAGACCGGGGACAATCTACTTATGAAAATGATTTGTACTCTACCAATATCAGACAATCGCTAAACGCTACAAATGATTACCTAAACGAAGAAACGTATATTCTTACCACTTCATTAAACCATCAATTAAGTGACAATCTTTCTTTTTCGGCATCTTATATCCGTACAGGATACAACGAAGATTTATTAGAACATCGCGGAGCTAATAAATATGCAGTTGACGGCGACGGAGTTTCCATCCCAACCGCAATTGAAATGCAGGTTTTTATGAGAAAAAGAAAACGATATATCGATAATATTTCTAACTTTTTTGTTTATAAAACTAAAACCGGAATACTGGATCACAACTTAGTTTTAGGTTATGATTATGCTCAGGAAAAACTTCCTGCGGGAGGTTCTCAGTTAGAAGCAAAAGGTTATAGAAACGCAGCCAATACAGGTGCCATTAACACCTATAATCCTAATAACCAAAGTGCTTATTTACTAGATGCAAATGGAAATCCTGTTCCCAATGTGGCACATTTTGATTTATCAAATCCATACAATTCTCAGCAATTAAAAGACATGAGTAAATATTTTTACACCACCAGAGCTTATGACCCTACTTTTTACTCTACGTATGGAATCTATTTGCAGGATCAGATAAAACTAGGTCCGCTGAAAGCATTATTGGGTGTACGCTATGACGAATATATTGATAGGGAAAACTATACTAAAGACAATGAAAAGAAAGTAAAACAACATTCTTTTTTACCACGTCTGGGACTTACCTATACTTTGACACCTAATGTTAATTTATACAGTACTTATGTAAAAGGATACAATCCGCAAACGGCATCGATAATTTCTAATCCAAATGCGGGAGGTCCATTTGATCCCTTAGAAAGCAATATGATTGAATTTGGTGGAAAATCATCATGGTTTAACGAAAGTTTGTATGTAACCTTAGCTTTTTATAAAATCAAAGAAAAAAATAGCTTGTACAATGCCAATGATTCCAGCAATATTGATTTAATGAGAGCTATCGGTGAACAGGAATCCAAAGGAATTGAAATTGATCTTAATGGGCGAATTACTAATCAATGGAGCATTTCGGCAGCTTACTCTTTCAATGAGTCCAGTATTACCGATAGTCCGGTAGCCAGTGAAATTGGCAGACAAAAACCGAACACACCTAAACACCAGGGAAATATTTGGACAAGATATAATTTTACCGAAGGAGCATTGAAAGATTTTGGACTGGCTTTTGGTTCTAATTTTGTTACCCAACGTAACCTGAGTATTAGTGCAACTCAGACGATTCCGGGTTATACTGTGATGAATGCTGCTTTGTATTACACTATTAATAAATTCAAAATCCAGTTGAATGCGAATAATATTGCGAATAAAACGTATTGGGTTGGCGGATACGATTACATCCGGGTATTCCCGGGAGCACCTAAAAACTGGTTATTAACCTTAGGTTATTCGTTTTAATTCTCTTTTATTTGTACAAAAAAACACTTATTCAATAAGGTTGAAATGAATAAAAGAATCAAGAAAAGTATCGGAAAAATACATTTATGGCTCGGACTTGCGTCCGGGCTTATTGTATTTATTGTAGCCTTATCAGGAAGTATTTTGGTTTTTGAAGAAGAAATTGATACGTTCATTCACCCTGAATTTTACAAAGTGGAAACTGTTGGAAAATTTAAAAAGCCAATAGATTATTC
Source organism: Flavobacterium sp. ARAG 55.4 (assembly GCF_051846875.1). Lineage (NCBI taxonomy): Bacteria > Pseudomonadati > Bacteroidota > Flavobacteriia > Flavobacteriales > Flavobacteriaceae > Flavobacterium > Flavobacterium sp. ARAG 55.4. The sequence goes on from NZ_JBPYCT010000013.1 coordinate 97,352, forward strand.
CATAAATACATTAAAAAAAGAATACGCTATTGACACAATCAACCGTATTTATACTTTTAATGATCCTGAACGTACCGTTCTTGTCATGGGCAAAAATACCAAGGGTAACACTATCTTTTTTGCTGTAAATCCTTATACCGGAAAAATTGTCAGTAGTATAGAGCAAAAGAAACATTTCTTTTCTATTGTCAATAAATTACATCGCAGTCTTTTACTTGGAAAAACCGGAAAATTCATCACCGGTTGTTCCTGCTTAATTTTTATCATTATACTATTGAGTGGTTTGTTTTTATGGTGGCCCAAAAAACTCAAGAATTTAAAACAACGGCTAACTATCAAATGGAATGCTTCATTCAAGAGAGTTAATTGGGATTTTCACTCTGTTCTTGGTTTCTATAGTTTCCTGTTTTTATTCATTATAGCGCTTACAGGGTTAACCTGGTCATTTAAATGGTTTGAAAACAGTCTTTATTATCTAACGGATGGCATTGCTGTAAAACCATCTATAAAAGTAACCAATCCTCCTAAAACAGAGTTACTGTCTCAAAAAACATTTTTCTATCAAAGCATTATAGATCAAACAAATGAAATTTATCCTTACCAGGGGAACGTTCAGATAAGAATGCCAAACGACACGGTTAGTAGTATTTTAGTAACCAAAGAAAATACAGAAAAAAGTATTCCTAATCAATCCAGCATTGCCTATTTTGATAGATATACAGCTAAAAATATCCAAACAAAACCTTATGAAACCTTTACAAAAGGAGACAAATTAAGACGCATTATTTATCCTGTACATACGGGAAGTATTTATGGTTTACCTACTAAAATAATTGCTTTTTTAGTATGTCTTTTTGCTGCCAGCGCCCCCATTACAGGATTTTTAATCTGGTGGCGACCAAAAAAACAGAAAAAAATTCTACATTAGATAAAGTACTAAATTCTTTAAAAAAAGTAGTTGTACTTAAAGTTATTTATAATTAAATGCACATCCTGCCTCCAGCAAATAAATTCTGTTGATTTAATAAACTTCAAAATTTAAACCGCATTTTAAAGAATTATTTCTTTTTCATAATCTTATTTACCACCTCTAAAACCAGATCAAACTGATCTTCACGGCTTAGGTTAGAATTATCAATTTCAACCGCATCGTCTGCTTTTGTCAATGGCGAATTATTTCGGTGTGTATCAATATAATCACGCTCTACTACATTATTAAAGACTTCTTCAAAAGTAACCAAATCTCCTTTTTGTATCAGTTCATCATACCGCCTTTGAGCACGGGTTTGGGCACTTGCCATCATGAATATTTTAAGTTCTGCCTCAGGAAAGACAACTGTTCCTATATCCCTTCCATCCATCACAATGCCTTTGTCCTTACCCATTTCCTGCTGCTGTTCCACCAGTTTTTTTCGTACTTCTGTAATCTCAGCTACTTTGCTCACAAAACCGGAAACTTCAAAGCTTCGGATTTGTTTTTCTACATTTTCACCATTCAGATGCATTTCGGCAAAACCTAATCCGCTATTAAATTTAAACTGCAAACGAATAGCCGGTAAACTCTTTATTAAAGCTTCTTTATCAAAAAATTCATCATTAATGTATCCTTTTTGCATAGAAAAGAAAGCAATTGCACGGTACATAGCACCCGTGTCTATAAATACATATCCTAAATGTTTTGCCAGTTGTTTTGCTAATGTACTTTTTCCTGTGGAAGAAAACCCGTCAATTGCAATTATAATTTTTTTATCCAAAATGAAGTTCTTGAGATTATTAAATAAATAAAAACAATAAAAGTACATTTTTTTACCCTTTACAAACAAAGATTACGGCGATATAATTTTGAAAAAACAAAAACGGCTATTGAGTATTTTCAATAGCCGTTCAGCGTTAACAATTAGATTACAATTATTTATCTTTTGTAAAAGGAATTTTTCTGGTTTCACTTACAATCATGTCAAATCCTGTTTTATCTTCATTAAACTGAAATTTCAAACCGGCACGTTTAGACTCAAAAAAATCTTTACCAATAGGACTTAGTGAAAATTCCGGATAATCAGTAATTTCTACATTCAAAAGAGTATTTTTTTCAGTAATTACAATCTTAATAGGCATTCTGGAATTAGAATAACTTCCTAAATAAGGATCTAAAATAATATCCTTTTCAATTATTCCCTTATCAGCAGTCCAGCTATTATTGGTTTCATTAATATCAGGAAATACATGATCCGGATCCAGTGTTATGCTTTCTATTTCTTCAGTCGAAGGGTGTTTAAAAGTCCATTGGACATTTTTTTGCCAAACCTCTACAGGTAGTTTAACACGCTCTGTTTTTCCGCTTTTTGTTTTGATGTCCATAATAACCGGCATTGGCATTTTTTCGAAATTCTCAATCGTAATTAAAACACCTTTTTTAGGATCATTTTTTATGTATTTGATAGCATTAACGCCCTGATCAAATTGCCAGTTGTACTGAAACCATCCTCTCCAGAACCAGCCTAAATCTTCACCGCCTACATTTTCCATTGTTCTGAAAAAATCATCCGGTGTAGGATGTTTAAAAGCCCATCGTTCTACATACGTTCTAAAAGCCCTGTCAAATCGGTCTTCCCCTAAAATTTGCTCTCTTAACATTACTAATCCGGCACTAGGTTTTGAATAACATAAAGTACCTATGTTTGCTTCCTTCATATTATCCGGTGAACTCATCATGGTTTCTAAATCGGCTCTTGTATAGGTAGAGGCGTGTTCATGCATGTCTTCTTTTTCGCCTTTATATTCACCATTATTAAAATCAACATCACTTAATGTATTAATAAAAGAGTTAAATCCTTCATCCATCCAGGCAAATAAACGCTCATTAGATCCCACAACCATTGGAAACCAGTTATGTCCAAACTCATGATCCGTAACGCCCCACAGGCTTTTCCCTTTCGCTTTCCATCCGCAAAAAACAATTCCCGGATATTCCATTCCTCCTTCATTTCCGGCTACATTTGTCGCTACAGGATAAGTATATTCCAGCCATCTTTTAGAATAATTCTCTATCGAATGTTTGACATATTCAGTAGAACGTCCCCAGGCTTCGTTTCCGGCACTTTCTTCCGGATAAGCAGATAAGGCTAATGCTTTTTTTCCGCTTGGCAAATTAATTTTGGCTCCGTCTAAAATAAAAGCTGCCGAAGATGCCCATGAAACATCACGAGCATTATTTAATTTATAATGCCAGGTTTTAGTAGTTGAAACCGGAGTTTTAGCCGCTACTACATCTTCAACAGAATGAATCATTACTGTCTGATCACTTTCTTTAGCCTGATTGAATCGTTTGAATCCTTCAGATGAATACACTTCTTTTGGATTTAATAATTCTCCGGAACAAACCACAATATGGTTTGAAGGAACGGTAAGAGAAATATCAAAATCACCATATTCTAAATAAAACTCTGATGCACCCAGATAAGGATTTGTATTCCAGCCTCTAATATCATCATACACGCACATACGCGGATACCATTGTGCAATAGTAAATATTTTTCCGTTTTTAGTTTCCAGAACTCCAGTTCTGTCTGATCCTTCGTTTGGAGAAATATAAGAAAACTCTATTTTGAACTCAACTTTCCCTCCTTTTGATTTCAAAGTTTCCGGTAAAAAAATCTGCATGCGCGTATCAGTAATAAGATATTTCGCTTCTAAATCCTTTACCTTCTTGTTATCAATTTTAATAATTTTAACCGATTTAATTTTATGACCTCCGTCAAAAATTTGTCCCTGTTTTCCGTTTCTGCTTCCGGTTACAGGCACAATTGCCTCACCGCGGGAATCTTCTTTAAATAAATTCTGATCTAAATTTAGCCACAAAAAAGACATTTCGTCCGTACTGTTATTGGTATACGTAATAATATCAGTAGCTGTAATTTCATTTGTACTTTCATTTAAACTGGCAGTTAATTGATAATCGGCACGGTTTTGCCAATACGCAACTCCCGGTTTTCCACTTGCTGAACGTGTAGCTGTCCCATTTTTAGTATAAAAAAACGGAGCAAAAGCATCGTGGTAATCATAGTTAGATTTTTGTTTTAAAGCAGTAGTTTCCTGGGCTGTTAGAGCGCTTCCCCCTAAAAAAAGAGCTATTTGAAAAATAACTCCCAATCGAATGTTTTTCATCTTTTTTCAATTTGAAACAAATTAATAAAAAAAATTACAGATTACTTTAATATAATTTAAGGTTTAATTAAAATTTATGAAATATCTTTATACGAACTTAATTTTTTAAAAAAATACGCTTTGATTACAACAATTTCTAATGCCGGTCTTACCGCAAAAATAAATCATAAAGGAGCGGAATTATGTTCCTTACAATCTAATGAAACCAGTAAACAATACATCTGGGAAGGAAACCCTGAATTTTGGGGAAAACATTCACCCGTATTATTTCCTATCGTGGGAACACTTAAAAACAATTCTTTTAAAATAGATAATTCTGAATATAATTTACCCAGACATGGTTTCGCAAGAGATTTAGTGTTTGAATTAACTGAACAGAAAGAAAATCGCGCTGTTTTTTCCATTCAGGAAACAGCTGAAACATTGAAAGTCTATCCTTTTAAATTTGAATTGCGAATTATTTACACCCTTGAAAATAAAAGCCTTAATATTGAATACAAAGTAATTAACCTAAGTAAATCTAAAATGCCTTTTTCTATCGGTGCACACCCGGCTTTTGCTTTAGAAGGAAATTTCGAAAATTATGCCATTGCTTTCGAAAAAGACGAAGCTTTGGTTTATAATCTTTTAGAGAATGATTTAATTTCAGACAAAACGGAAACAATCGAAAAACAGGATGATTTAGTAGCATTAAATTATACTTTATTCGAAAATGATGCTCTTATATTTAAAAACCTGAAATCAAGCAGTTTAACTATATTAAAAAACAAAAATCCTTTACTTGAAGTGGCTTATAATGGATTTCCGCATTTAGGAATCTGGACTAAGCAAGACGCTCCGTTTATTTGTATCGAACCCTGGTATGGTTATTCAGATACAAACGATACTACAGGAAATATTTTTGAAAAAGAAGGTATCCAAATAATAGAAGCTAATGAAGTTTTCGATTCAAAATTCAGTATTACACTGTTTTAAAATTAATATTTGTAGTTCCGGTTACTTAGTATTCCCATCAAAATTAACATAATTATAGTAAATACTTTACAGTAAAAAACATACTTTTGCCAGCTTACCCGCCATTTTACATCAAAAAATGGCGGTAAATATACCTATGAAAAAACTCAGCTTCTCTCTTTTTATTTTTTTATTTTCGATTACAATACAAAGTCAGACTTATATCAAATTTAACGGATTATCCGCTTTAGTGGGAGTACCACAAGTAGGAATTGAAACCAGCATTGGAGCTAAATCTACCCTGAGTATTGATATTTTTGCGTCATTCTGGAAATCTTTTGATGGAAAACCCATGCAGGCAATTATGTTAACACCTGAATACCGCTATTACTTTAAAGAAAAATATAAGGGCTTGTATCTAGGTGCCCATACCGGACCTGATGCTTATAAATTACAAAAATGGAATTACTGGGGAACTAATAAATATGAAAAAGGTTTGGGTTACCGTATAGGCGCCACAATTGGTTATCAAAAAAAATTAAGCGATAAATTAACCTTAGATGCTTTTATTGGCGGCGGTTGGCATCAGGGATTTTATAAAGGATATTACACCGATCAACCCGGAAGATATGAATCAGCTACCAAGTATAATAAAAGTGGTGAATGGCTTCCTTACAGAGGCGGCGTTATGATTTCCTACAAGTTGTAATTACAATTTAATCAAATTTAGGCAATGATTTAATATATAATTCTTCTACTTTTTTTCTGGCCCAATCGGTTTTTCTTAAAAAAGTCAGACTTGATTTTATACTTGGATTATCCGTAAAACATTTAATTTTTATCAATTCCCCTAAGGTATCAAAACCATAAAAAGCAACTAATTTTTCCATTACTGTTTTTAAAGTAACCCCGTGAAGCGGATCATTTGATGTTTGTTTTTCCATAAAGCAAATTTATATCAATTTGATTAAAAAATTGTGGAATTTTAGTAATTGTTCTACATTTGCAATCCTATGCTAAAAACTGTCAACATACTTAATAAAAGAGCGCGATTTGATTATGAAATAATCGAAAAATTCACTGCCGGAATTGTTCTGGCAGGAACTGAAATCAAATCGATACGTTTGGGAAAAGCCAATATTACAGAAAGTTTTTGTGAATTTAGCGGTACCGAACTTTTTGCTATCAATACTTACATAGAAGAATATTCTTTCGGAAACCAATTTAACCATAAGTCAAGAAGTGAACGAAAGTTACTTTTAAATAAACGGGAATTAAAAAATCTTGCCCGAAGTGTACAGGCCAAAGGATTAACGATTATCCCGTTACGTTTGTTTACAAATGAAAAAGGGCTTGCAAAACTCGAAATCGGACTTTGTAAGGGTAAGAAAAACTATGACAAACGCGAATCTTTGAAAGAACAGGATACCAAACGTGATCTGGACAGAATAAAAAAAGCTTTTAATTAATTTTAAAAGCTTAATTTTTATCTTCTAACAAAGGAACAAACCGAAACTCTCCTAACTCGTGTTTTTCAAACTGAGTTTCGTTTTTCCGGATCAGCAATGTCATAATCTGCACCTCTTCTCCTAAAGGGATTACTAACCTGCCTCCTATTTTTAACTGAGCCATTAAAGGTTTAGGAATAAATGGTGCTCCGGCTGTCACAATAATTCCGTCAAAAGGACCATAAGTAGGCAAGCCTTTATACCCATCGCCAAAAGTGAGGTGTTTAGGTCTTATTCCTAACTTCGGCAACAATGCTGATGTTTGTTTAAACAACTCATTTTGCCTCTCTATACTATACACTTTTGCTCCCATCATGCATAAAACAGCCGTCTGATATCCGGAACCGGTGCCTATTTCTAATATTTTATGTTCTTTTTTAATTTCCAGTAACTGCGACTGAAAAGCTACGGTATAAGGCTGGGAAATGGTTTGTCCGGCACCAATGGGAAATGCTTTATCCTGATAGGCATAATCCTCAAAACTTGAATTCAAAAAAAGGTGTCTCGGGATTTTTTTTATCGCATCGAGTACTCTTAAATCAGTAATTCCTTTGTGCTGTAAAGTGCTTACTAACTGATTGCGAAGTCCTTGATGTTTGGCTGTATCTTTCAATGCGTGGAGTTTATTTTTTGGTAAAAATAACAGTAAAAATTCCAAAATCCAAAACCCAAAATCCAAATCAATTATTCTATATTTTTAATTTGAATTTCCTACTTTTGTTAAAAATACATTATCATGCTAAAAGTTGGAGTTTTAGGTGCCGGGCATCTGGGAAAAATTCATTTGCGTTTATTACAACAATCTGAAAAATACGAATTAGTTGGTTTTTATGATGAAAATCAGGAATACGCTCAAAAAATTTCAAAAGAATTTGGATACAAAAATTTCAATACTATTGCCAAATTGATTCATGCTGTAGATGTAATTGATATTGTAACCCCCACTCTTTCCCATTACAAATGTGCCAGAACTGCTATAAAATCAGGTAAGCACGTTTTTATAGAAAAACCTATTTCGAATACTATTGAAGAAGCTGAGGAAATTATTGCTTTAGCAAATGAATATAATGTAAAAGGACAAGTAGGTCATGTAGAACGCTTTAATCCTGCTTTCATAGCGACCAAAAGCATGGTCGAAAATCCCATGTTTATAGAAACACACCGTCTGGCTGAATTCAATCCGCGTGGTACCGATGTTCCAGTGGTTTTAGACCTAATGATTCACGATATTGATGTGATTTTAAGTGTCGTAAAATCCAAAGTGAAAAATATTAGTGCCAGTGGGGTTTCTGTAATCAGTGATACGCCGGATATAGCTAATGCACGAATCGAATTTGAAAACGGCTGTGTTGCTAATTTAACTTCGAGTAGAATTTCGATGAAAAACATGCGAAAAACACGTTTTTTCCAAAAAGATGCTTATATCTCGGTTGACTTTTTAGAAAAGAAATGCGAAGTGGTAAAAATGAAAGATGCTCCCGAAGTTCCTGGCGATTTTGATATGATTTTGCAAAATGCTGAAGGCGTGAAAAAACAAATTTACTTTTCAAACCCTGAAGTACAGCAAAATAATGCTATCTTAGATGAATTAGAAACGTTTGCGGATGCCATTAACAATAACACTACCCCAATTGTAACTTTGGATCAGGCAACAGAAGCTTTGAGAGTGGCATATCAAATTATAGCTTGTTTTAAGAAATAATTTCAGATAAAATAATAAGTTAGCCACGAAATCACAAAGTTAATTAGTGATTTCGTGGCTAAAATATAAACAGCATTTTTTACAATATGAAAATAGTAGCAGTAATAGGTGCAGGAACGATGGGCAACGGAATTGCTCATACTTTTGCGCAAAATGGTTTTACGGTAAAATTAATTGATGTTTCCGAAGCTGCTTTGGAAAAAGGAATGACTACTATTTTTACTAATTTAGACAGAATGCTTTCCAAAGGAAGTATTACTGCCGAAGATAAAATGAAAACCATTACCAATATTATTTGCTATACTGATATTGAAGATGGTGTAGTTGGCGCCGATTTAGTCATTGAAGCTGCAACCGAAAATCTGGATTTAAAACTTCGTGTTTTCAGAAAACTAAATGAATTATGCTCGCATAACACCATTTTCGCAACCAATACTTCTTCTATTTCAATTACCCGAATTGCTGCAGAAGTAGCACATCCCGAACGGGTAATTGGGATGCATTTTATGAACCCTGTGCCTTTAATGCCATTAGTTGAAGTAATTCGTGGAAATAAAACCAGTGATGAAGTAACTAAAATCACGATGACTTTAGCCCAAAAACTTGGTAAAAATCCGGTAGAAATAAATGATGCTCCGGGATTTGTTGCCAACAGGGTTTTAATGCCGATGATCAATGAGGCCATCGAAACTTTACATACTAATGTAGCAGGTGTAACTGAAATTGACACAGTGATGAAATTAGGCATGGGACACCCCATGGGACCTTTACAATTGGCAGATTTCATTGGTCTTGATGTTTGTCTTTCAATAATGAATGTTATATTCGAAGGTTTTAAAAACCCTAAATACGCTCCCAGCCCACTTTTAGTCAATATGGTTAATGCTAAAAAATTAGGCGTGAAATCGGGAGAAGGTTTTTACGATTATTCAGAAAATAAAAAAGCCGAAAAAGTTGCTAAACAGTTCCTTTAATAATTTTAACTAAATAAAAAGTTTAAAATGTCTATACCTTCTAATTTGCAAAAAATAAAATCATCTTTACCAGAAAATGTAACTCTGGTAGCCGTTTCTAAAACCAAACCCGTATCGGATTTAATGGAAGCTTATAATGCCGGTCAAAGAATTTTTGGTGAAAACAAGGTTCAGGAAATGACTGAAAAATGGGAACAAATGCCCAAAGACATTCAATGGCACATGATAGGCCATGTTCAGACCAATAAAGTAAAATTTATGGCAGAATATGTAAGTCTGATTCATGGTGTAGATAGCTTGAAATTATTACAGGAAATCAATAAACAAGCTCAGAAAAATGATCGCATAATTGATTGTTTATTGCAAATACACATTGCTGAAGAAGAAACCAAATTTGGCTTTGACGAACAGGAACTTGAAGTTCTTTTAAATTCAACTGAATTTCAGGAAATGAAAAATATTCGTATTTTGGGATTAATGGGAATGGCAACATTTACAAATAATCAGGATCAAATAAAACAGGAATTTATTCACCTCAAAGCTATATTTGATACTATTCAAATGCAGTCAGTTCCCACGTTAAAACTTTCAGTACTATCAATGGGAATGTCCGACGATTATAAACTAGCTATCGATTGTGGCAGTACGATGATTCGGGTAGGAAGTAGTATATTTGGAGAGAGAAATTGATTATTGATTATTGATTAATGATTAACCATTTGAGAATTCAGATTTAAAACTGAATACTAAAAACTGTAAACTGAATACTTATTTTGTACGCAATATTAGACATAGAAACTACCGGAGGACAGTTTAATGAAGAAGGGATTACTGAAATTGCTATCTATAAATTTGACGGTCATCAAATAGTTGATCAATTTATCAGCCTGGTCAATCCCGAAATTCCTATCCAGCCTTTTGTGGTAAAACTAACCGGAATTAACAATGCAATGCTTCGTTCGGCTCCAAAATTTCATGAAGTTGCCAAACGAATCGTGGAAATCACAACGGATTGTGTTTTAGTGGCTCATAACGCTGATTTTGACTATCGTATCCTTCGAACTGAATTTCGTCGTCTGGGTTATGATTTCAATACCAAAACACTTTGTACAGTTGAATTGTCTAAAAAACTATTGCCGGAACAAACTTCCCACAGCTTAGGAAAATTAGTTCGTGCATTAGGAATTCCAATGGCCGACAGACACCGTGCCAGCGGAGACGCCATGGCTACTGTTAAGCTCTTTAAAATGCTTTTGGACAAAGATGTAGAAAAAGAAATTATTACCGGATTAATCAAGTCGGAAATCCAAAAAGGGATAGCTCCTAAATTATTAGATATTATAGAAAGTTTACCTTCAAAAACAGGGGTTTACTACATTCATAATGAGCAAGGTAAAATTATTTTTATTGGTAAAAGCCGAAACATAAAAAAAAGAGTCAATCAGCATTTTACAGGAATCACCCGAAGCGCAAAAAAAATACAGTCTGAAGTTTACACGGTAACTTTCGAAGAAACAGGAAACGAACTCATAGCACTGATAAAAGAAGCACAGGAAATCAAAATAAATAAACCGGTTTATAATCGTATGTCCCGCAAAAATCATTTTTCCTGGGCTATTTATTCTGAAAAAGACAGTGCGGGTTATTTGCGTTTGAAACTTCAGAAAACAGATGGCAGAAAAAAAGAAATTCTTTCCTATCTAAATGCTGCTGATGGTAAAAATGCCTTACACAGCATTACTGAAAATTATCAGTTGTGCCAAAAACTAACCGGTTTATACGAAAGTAAAACCAATTGTTTTCAGGTGACGACTAATGAATGTGATGGTGCCTGTACCGGTAAAATTTCTCCTTCAGACTATAATCTGAGAGTACAAAATTTTATTGATAAAAATAGTTTTGACAATAAAAATATGATTATTGTCGACAGAGGCAGAAATGTTAATGAAAGAAGTGCTGTACTGGTGGAAAATGGTGTTTATAAAGGATATGCCTATTACGACTTAAACTATCAGATTAATAATCCGGAAATTTTAAAAAACATTCTCATCCCGATGCAAAGCAGCCGCGATATACAGCGTATTATTCAAACTTATATCCGAAAAAACAAAGCTTTAAAGATTATCCATTTTTAAACTTTAATCAAATGACAAATTCAATATATACATCTTTCAGAAGAAAAGTCTATGTAATTATATACCAGACCGATACTAAAGCGGGACGTTTATTTGATTTGATACTACTGGGACTGATTTTGTTTAGTGTATTTCTGGTCATGATGGAAACCGTTTCCGGATTCAATTTAAAATACCATTCTTACCTGATTACTTTAGAATGGATTATTACCATTTTATTCACAATTGAATATGCGCTTCGGATTTTTTCTATAAAAAGACCCATTCGTTATATTTTTAGTTTTTACGGCATTATTGATTTGCTGGCTATTTTACCAATGTATGTATCTCTTTTTCTGGTAGGAACTAATATTTTAACCGTAATCAGAGCTTTAAGGCTTTTGCGATTGTTTAAAATTTTAAATAATCCCCAGTTCAACACCCAATCTATAAAATTAAAAAAAGCACTTATTGCCAGTAGAAATAAAATAGTAATTTTCATCTATTTTGTTTTGATAAGTACCATTCTCATTGGTTCAATTATGTATCTGATTGAAGGTAAAGAAAGTGGTTTTACCAGTATCCCGGTAAGTATCTACTGGACAATAGTTACCTTAACAACAGTAGGTTATGGCGATATTTCTCCACAAACACCTTTGGGACAATTTATGGCTTCTTTAGTTATGATTCTGGGATATGGAATTATTGCCGTTCCCACAGGAATTGTAACAGCTGAAATTGCCAGACACAATTATGAAAATAATGATACTGTTTATCAAAATCCCTGCCCTGATTGTGGTAATGAAGAATATCCAAAAGACGCTAACTTTTGTCCAAAATGCGGACATGCTTTAGACAACAAATAATGAAAAAACTAATTACCATAACAGGACCAACAGCTATAGGAAAAACAGCTTTAAGCATTCAATTAGCTAATTATTACAAGTGCGAAATTGTTTCCTGTGACAGCCGTCAGTTTTTTAAGGAAATGACCATTGGAACTGCTGTACCGAATTCAAAAGAATTAGCAGCTGCCAAACATCATTTTATTCAGAATAAAAGCATTTTTGAACATTATACCGTTGGTGATTTTGAAAAAGAAGCCATTGCTACTATTGAAGAATTATTTAAAACCAACGATTATGTAATCCTTGTTGGAGGTTCCGGTTTGTATGTTAATGCTGTTTTACAAGGTTTTGATGACTTTCCTGAAATCAATCCGGATATACGCCTGCAAGTAAATGCTAATTATGAGAAATTAGGAATCACTTATTTACAACAGCAATTAAAAAAACATGATGCCGATTATTTTGAAAAAATTAATCTGGAAAATCCGCAAACCTTACTCAATCCGCAACGAATGATGCGTTTTGTTGAAGTTTGTATAGGTACATCAAAGCCATATTCTTCTTTCTTAAATCAGAAAAAAAACAAAAGAAACTTCACCCCAGTTCTTATTGGTCTGGAAGCCGAAAGAAATGTGATGTACAACCGTATCAACCAGCGGGTTAACCTCATGATGCAAGAAGGTTTATTAAAAGAAGCCAAAGAACTGTATCCCAACAAAGAATTAAATGCACTGCAAACAGTAGGCTATCGGGAGTTATTTGCTTATTTTGACAAAGAATTTTCATTGGAGTCTGCCGTCGAAGAAATCAAGAAAAATACCCGACGTTTTGCAAAACGCCAACTGACCTGGTTTAAAAGAGACAACGATACAAAATGGTTCCATTTTGAAACACCGGTTCACCAGGTAATTGATTATATTGAAACTCAAACAAAATCTTAAATTAAACCGTTAATCTGAAATTATAATTTTCATGCCAATAGCACCTGATTTTACTTCTATATTAAGCAAAGACTATGAAATCAATTTCACACAATGTTTGCCTAATGGGTACTTAAAATATACTGAATTATGTAATTTATTGCAGCTCACAGCAGCTACCCATTCTGAAATTGGAGGGATTAGTTTTACAGATATGCAGGAATTTGACCAGGCCTGGGTTTTGAGCAGAATGCGTGTAGAAATTAGCGCTTTGCCAAAATGGAAAGATACGGTAACAGTAAAAACGTGGATTAACAGCTTAGAAAATTCACGTTCTGTACGTGCATTAGAAATATATGTAAATGGTAAAAAACTAGTGGGTTGTGAGACTTTCTGGGCTGTTTTCAATACTCAGAAACGCCGCCCTGAATTACTTACTCTCGAACACGACCATTTTGAATTATTTCCAGATGTAAAAGCCACTCAGGAAGGTTTTTCTAAAATCGACATTAATCCTGAAAAAGAAGAGGTGTTTAGCAAAACTGTTATTTTATCAGATTTAGACATTGTTAACCATGTTAATCATGTCAAATATCTGGAATGGTGTATGGACTTAGTAGATGAAAATATCATCTTAAAACAAAAAATAAAAAGCTTTGAGATGAATTTCATGAAAGAGCTTTCGCTGCGAGATGAAGTAATGATTCATGAAAATGTAGCTGATAATGTTATTGTTTTCAGTATTACCAAAGAAGATAAAAACTGTTTTGCCTTACAGTTAAATTTGGAATAATTTTCAAAAATATCATTCATTTTTCCTAATTAAAAGTTATAAATCTCTTTGAAATTTTTTAAGCTGATTTTTTTTTATTTAATTTAAGCTTCAAAAAAAACAGCCATTATCGAAAATCTTTTAAAAAATATTGAATCCATTCATTTGTTACACAATGTACATTCACAAGAAGATTATTTTTTACTGGATTTATCAGTTTCAAATTCTGATTTAGCCGCAGTAAATCTAACCGATGCCGCTGCTGTTGAAGATTACATTGCACAACAAGCCAGACTTCAGAACTCCAAAGTGGCATATGGCGGTTATCTTGAAGAGCGGAACTTATACCAGAGAAGTCAGCATTTTAAAAATGAATCCATTGAAGAGCGCAACATTCATATTGGTGTCGATTTATGGACTCAGGCAGAGACAGCAGTAATTTGCCCAATAGACGGCTGGGTTCACAGTTTTAAAAATAATGATTCCATTGGAGATTATGGTCCCACAATAATCTTAAAACATAAGTTAGAAAATCATACTTTTTATACTTTATATGGGCATTTATCGTTAGAAAGTATAAAAAATTTAAAAACCGGAATGTTGTTCAAAAAAGGAGAACTGCTGGGAAACCTTGGGAATTCTTCAGAAAATGGTGATTATGCTCCCCATTTACATTTTCAGATTATTAAAAATATGGAAACTTATAAAGGAGATTATCCTGGTGTTTGCAGTAAATCGGATCTGAATTTTTATATGGAAAATTGCCCAAACCCAAATTTATTATTAAAAATTAAAAACTAAAATGAAAAAACTGATCGTAATCTTAAGCCTAATTGCAGTAGTAGGATGTAAATCAAAAAAAGCGCATCAAAAAGTTGAAACTGTAAAATTAACCACTACCCAAATTAACAGCAGTCAAAAAAACAAAGCTTATGAGTTAGGAAAACGTGTTTTAATGACTTGTAATACTTCTAAATTCAAACCCTTTAACAACAGTGAAGCCACGCAGTCTGTCATTAACAACATTACTATTGAAAAACTTTCTAAAACCTGTACTAAATTCAGACAGTGGTATGGTACTTTTAAAGATTTACAATTAGCAGAAGTATATCAAAACACCGATGACCAAACTACTGTTTATCGATTTAAAGCTTTATACACTAAAAAAGTAGCCAACAAAGAATTACGAGTTTTTATGAATGACAACAATCTTGTTTCTGCCATAAAAACCTCTGATTGGACCGATACTTTTACCTACAACAAATAAAAATATCATGAGATTAAAAATACTGTTACTGTTTTTATTTATTTCTTTTGTAGTTGAAAGTCAGGAAATAATGACACTTAAATCCAAAAACTATAAAGCTACTACCGCTTGGAGTTTTATCACACCTAATTATGCCTTAAGTAATAAAATTCAGGTACAAATAGCCAGAACAGAGAACGGCGGTATTTTAAAACTCTCAGCAGCTACAACCAACACTGATTTTATACTTTCCGGAACAGTATATGTTTACCTGAGTGATAACAGTTTTATAAGTTGTACCGACAAAGGTCTTTTTGAAAATAGCGTAAATACTCTTAATTCCTATTTTATCTTTACAGCTGCCGAAATGAACAGATTAAAAAAATCAAATATTGAATCGATACGCTTTAATATCAAAGGAAATTCTAATAGCTTTAGCAGCCAAACCGGAAATTTTACCGCCATTAATAAACAATCCTACTTCACTACAGCTCAGTCAGGCAGTCGAAATACATTTGAAACATTTAAAGAGATTGCCCAATTATATATTTAAATACCTGAGAGAATAATTTCATTTTTTTTAATTAAGATAATTAATATAAAGAAATATATTCTTACATTTATACCGAATTTAAAACCCCTTTAAAGGTTTTATAAGTTGGGAAAAAATGATTTCATCAGAAAAAACAATACATCAGTTGTATACTTCCATTGCTCAGGGAAATCTCTCTGCAATAGATCGGTGTTATTCGGCTGCTGTAAAATTTCACGATCCGGTATTTGGAAAGTTAACAGCAAACAAAGTTCCAAAAATGTGGAAAATGCTCATACAGAAAAGCTATGAAAAGCCGGACATTGAGTATAAAATCATTAAAATCAATGAGCATACGGCTGAAGTAAAATGGAAAGCAGTTTATATTTTTGGTAAAAAGAAACGAAAAATAATAAATAATATTCATTCTGTATTTCATTTTAAAGACGGACTTATTATTAAGCAAAATGATGATTTTAACATTTGGAAATGGACCCGGCAGGCTTTTGGGCTTTCAGGATTTCTTTTTGGATGGACCGGATACATGCAACGAAAAATTCAAATGAAAGCACAGTCTTCGCTTAGTACTTTTAACGAAACTTCATTTAAAATTAATTCTTAAATATTTTTTTAACAGTCCTATGTTAAAAAACAATGATTAAGGATTGAGTACTTTTATTGGGCTGTTTGTATCAAATGTCTATCTTTAGAAAATCTAGAATAAACGACATTAAAATGAAAGAAACAATTCACAAAAAGTTAAATGAGTTACAAGCAACTGCTATTTGCGGAAATGATATCAGTTCTTCCTGTCTATATGTTTCGGCTTTAACAATTATGTATGCCGGTCAATACGCCTGGATTTCATTGTTAATTGTTGCGGTAGTGCTTTTTTTATTCAGAAAAATATACGGGGAAGTAGTTGGTGCTATTCCGCTTAACGGAGGGGCTTACAATGTTCTTTTAAATACTTCTTCTAAAAAAATGGCCTCTCTTGCCGCTACTTTAACAGTCTTGTCATATATGGCCACAGCTGTTATCTCTGCTTCTGAAGGCATGCATTATCTTCATGGAATTTTTTCACTTATTAATGTACCCATAGCCACAATTGTCATATTACTGGCCTTTACTTATCTGGCTATTTTAGGAATAGGCGAATCGGCATTTGTAGCAGTAATCATTTTTATAATTCACTTAGTAACATTAAGTTTGCTGGTTTTTGCCTCAGCTTGGTTTATAATCAATCATGGTCTGGATACACTACATTTTAACTGGAGTCTTCCCCTCACCTCAGAAGGTATTCCCCATGCACTTTTTCTTGGTTTTGCAGCGGCTATGTTAGGAATTTCAGGGTTTGAAAGTTCCGCTAATTTTGTCGAAGAGCAACAACAGGGTGTTTTCCCGAAAACATTACGAAATATGTGGGGGATTGTTAGTTTTTTTAATCCGGCATTGGCTTTTTTAATTATTTGTATCATCCCTTTAACCGAAGTAGGCGAACACAAAGAGTCACTGTTAGCTTTTTTAGGACATACAACAGGAGGTTCCTGGTTAGCTTATCTGATTTCTATCGATGCCGTTTTAGTACTTTGCGGAGCTGTTCTGACTTCATTTGTAGGTGTTTCAGGATTATTAAATCGTATGACATTAGACCGTATTTTACCTAATTATTTTTTAAAACAAAATAAAAGAGGATCAAATTACAGAATTATAATCAGTTTCCTGCTGCTTTGCGTATCTGTATTAGTGGTCACTGAAGGCAATATTATTGTACTGGCAGGTGTTTATACATTCTCTTTTTTAGCCGTGATGGGCTTATTTGGTATTGGTAATTTATTATTAAAATTCAAACGTAAAAAACTACCCCGTCCGGAAAAAGCAAGAGGTTTTGCTGTCGTACTGGCCGTAAGTTTAGTAATAACAGCTTTTATTGGCAATATTGAGTTAAATGTAGATTCCTTTTATACTTTTTTACAATATTTAGTTCCGGCACTTATATTTATTGCCATCATGTTAAACCGCTCTTTTTTAATTTTGGTTCTTATTGAAGCCTTAGAATATTTTTATAATCCATTACGTAAATTAGTTATTTTCAGTAATCGTTATTTAATCAAATTGAACTCAAAAATTACTTCTCAGGAATTTGTATTTTTTACTAAAGGCGATGATGTAGCTATATTAAATAAAGTAATGCAGTATGTTCAGAATAATGAAACTACCCGCAAATTAAAAATTGTAAACATTAAACTCGAAGGTGCTAACAATGATCCGCTGATTATTGACCTGAAAGTATTAGACAGAGCTTATCCGGACATTGACATTGAATTTATTGAATTAGAAGGCGTTTTTGGACCTGAAATCATTGATGAATTATCTGAAAAGTGGAAAATCCCTAAAAACTTTATGTTCATCGGATCCCCCGGAGATCGTTTCTCATATCGAATTTCTGAACTTGGGGGTGTCCGGTTAATCATGTGATGCATTCTGAGTTTTTGCTGAAATATTTTAAAACCAAATAAAACTTTAAAATGGATTTATTTCATCTGTTTTCAATTCTGATTGTAGTATCGGCTGTTTTTGCTTACATTAATTTCCGCTACCTGAAATTACCTAATACTATTGGCTTAATGCTGGTTTCATTGGTCTTTTCATTATTTATATTAATCTTTGGCAATTATTTTCCTGATTTTACAAATGATGTCACTACAACCATGTACAACATCAATTTTAGCGAATTATTACTGGAAGGAATGCTTAGTTTTATGCTTTTTGCAGGAGCCATACATATCAAATTCAAAGATTTAAATAATGAAAAATTAAGTATTTTATTATTCTCTACTATCAGTGTACTGATTAGTACTTTTATTATTGGATTTTCGTCTTTTTATGTTTTAACTTTCATTGGCTTTAAAATAGCACTGATACATGCTATGCTGTTTGGAGCCCTAATTTCTCCTACTGACCCAATTTCTGTATTAAGCATTTTAAAAAGTACCGGAATTTCAAAATCTTTAGAAACTATAATTGCCGGCGAATCTTTATTTAATGATGGTGTGGCTGTTGTTGTATTTATCACAATATTAAAATTAGCAGCTCCGGGGGCAAATCTGGACACTGGCAGTATCCTGATGTTATTTGGTCAGGAAGCCATTGGAGGCATTTTTTTAGGCTTGATAATAGGTTTTACCGGATTTAAATTTATAGCCAGTATTGATAATTATCATGTCGAAATATTAATAACCTTAGCGATTGTTATGGGCGGTTATACCTTAGCACATTACATTCATGTATCAGGACCGCTTGCTATGGTTGTTGCCGGCTTAATAACGGGCAATCAGGGAAAAGCACTTGGAATGTCAGACACAACAGCAAGATATGTGGATGGGTTTTGGGAATTAATAGATGAAATTCTCAATGCACTTCTTTTTGTATTAATTGGTTTAGAATTATTAGTTATAAAAACGGACGAGAAAATTCTTTTGGCCGCAATAATTATATTAGGAATTACACTTATCACCCGTTATATTTCTATTTTTATTCCCTCGATTTCAGTACGTCTCAAAGAAAAAATCACTCAAAAAACGAGATTAATCTTAACCTGGGGAGGTTTGAGAGGCGGGATTTCCATTGCATTGGCTTTATCCATAAATCCGGAGTATCACAAAGAGATCTGGGTAACTATTACGTATGTGATTGTATGTTTTTCTATTTTAGTTCAGGGATTAACAATTGGAAAATTAGCTAAAAAATACAGTACATAAAAAAATCTAATTCATCATTACCTTATTATATTTATTACGATATTCAACAGGAGTCAGACCTGTCATTTTTTTAAAAATGGTTCGAAAAGATTTGGTATCTGTATAACCAATTTCAAACATGACTTCGTTGATATTTTTTCGGCTATTCTCGAAATTTCTTTTGGCAAATTCAATTTTTACCCGATTGATATATTCTAAAACTGAATTATTAGTCACTGATTTAAAACGTCTTTCAAAACTTCGGCGTCCCAATGACACATGCTCTGCTAATTCATCAATTGAAATACGCTCTTCTATATTTTTTTCAATAAAATCCTGCGCTTTCCTGACAGCTTCGTCAGTATGATTTTTTTGTCCCTGAAATAATGCAAAAGCCGACTGACTTTCTCTGTCAATATCTATAGCAAAATATTTAGAAGCTAAAATCGCAGTAGGTCTGTCAGTATATTTTTCAACCAGATGCAGCAAAAGGTTCCAATAGGAATTAGCTCCACCACTGGAATAAAGACGAGATTCTTCGGTGAGAATACTCCCTTCTACCACTTCAACTTTCGGAAACAGGGCTCTAAATTCATTTTGAAACCCCCAGTGCGTTGAGCATTTTTTCCCATCCAGTAATCCTGTAGCAGCTAACAAGAAAGCGCCTACACAAAGCGAAGCTACTTCTGTTCCTTTCTCATAGTGTTCCTTAATCCAGGGTAAAAAATCAGCATTTTTATCGATAGCCATCTTCATATCGCCAAACAGAGCCGGAATAATAATCAAGTCTGTTTTTTCAATTTCTCCTATCAGGTGAGTAGGATTTACCGTGTATAAACCATTATTAAGTTTAACCTGAGATTTAAGTCCTACTAAATGTACTTGAAACAAAGACTGTAATTTGGCTACAGCTAAAAACTGATTCACTGCAGAAAATAAATACTGAGGATCAGCTATAGCTTGTAAAACAGAAGATTCAGGAACTAAAATACTAACATGCATCATTTGACTCAATTTTATATTCAACAATCAAAAATACTTTTTTTTGACTTAAATACTACTTTTCATATTTATCAAAACGACAAATATTTTAAGAATAATCATTCCTGTAAAAAGTATTTTCAAGATTTAAAAACACCGTTTCTTTCATTATAAACAATAAAATTACTATCTTGTAGATTAATATTTACCAACATAAAACCGACAAAATGAAAAAATTAACGATGCTTTTAGGCCTGTTGACAGTCCTGACAATTATTTCCTGCAGAGATAAAAAAGAAACTCCACCGCCACCACCACCTCAGGCAGAATCAGTACCCGCTGAACCGGTACCTGCTGCTGAATCGGATAAAGAAGCAGATGGCACCTCAGTTAATGTTGGTTCCGAAGGTGTTGTGGATATTCAGACCAAAGACGGAAAAAAAGAAACGAATGTAACAGTAGGAGACGGAAGTGCTAATCTGGAAATTAAAAAATAATTTTTCTTTAATAACTCAAAAAACAAAGCCAATACAGTGAAAATGTATTGGCTTTTTCTATATCCTTCCACATTAACAGTAGTGTGCCTACTGACCTTCGTTTCCTGATTTTTTATTTATGTTTAAAATATTTATTTGACGTAAATCCCCTATTTGTTGTCATTATTACACATTCTTTTTTATATAAAAATAAGAGAACTTTGTAGTATTAGTAATCATTTAAATTAAAATAAAATGGCAAAAGTATCAATCTATCTTAATTTTCAGGGCAACACCGAAGAAGCTTTTAATTTCTACAAAAAAGTATTTAATACTGAATTTGTGGGCTCGATAATGTACAATAAAGATATTCCTGCTCAAGAAGGGCAACCTCCCCTTTCTGAAGAAGACGGAAACAAAGTAATGCATGTTTGTTTACCTATTTTAGGGGGAACTCAAATCATGGCAACCGATATGTTGGAATCAATGGGACACAAGGTAGTCATTGGCAATAATACGACTATCAATCTGGAGCCTGATACCCGAGAAGAAACCGAACGCTTATTTAATGCGTTATCCGAAGGTGGTTCTGATATTGCGCCATTGCAGGATATGTTCTGGGGTGATTACTGGGGTTGTTGTCTGGACCGTTTTGGTATCCGCTGGATGTTTAATCATCACCCTGAAAAATAAAATTTACGTACAGCTTACAAAAAATCTAAAAAACAACTGAAAAAAAATTTTTCAGACGACGCAACTTTAGTCAGAAAAACCAATCTATTACTTATGAATTCATTATATCCTTGTTTGTGGTTTGATGGTCAGGCTGAAATTGCAGCCAAATATTATTGTTCTGTTTTTCCAAATTCGAAAATTACAAGCGAAAACCCGATGGTAGTTCGTTTTGAACTGAATGGATTTCAGTTTATGGGATTAAACGGTGGACCACAATATCAGTTTTCACCTGCTAATTCTTATGTTATCGAATGCGAAACTCAGGAAGAGATTGACTTTTACTGGGAAAAATTAGGCAGTAACGGTACATACAGTCAATGTGGCTGGCTTACTGATCAGTTTGGGGTTTCCTGGCAAATAGTTCCGGCTGTCTTAGGGAAATTAATGACCGATCCGGAAAAAGCGCCACGAGTAATGCAGGCCTTTATGCAAATGACTAAATTTGATATTGAAACTTTAATGAATGTTTAAAAAAATAAAAAATGACAACAACAAAAAAGAATAAAATAATCTTTTGGACAGCCACGATCCTTATTTTCTTATTCGAAGGTGTAATGCCCGCATTAACATCCCAATCTGAAATGGCAAAAGAAGGAATCAGACACCTAGGTTATCCGGTATATTTTGGGAATGCACTGGTAGTATTCAAAATTCTGGGCGTTATTGCTTTAATCATTCCGAAAATACCAAAACGATTAAAAGAATGGGCATACGCCGGATTTACTTTTGATTTTATTTTTGCGGCTATCAGTCATTATGCAGTAGACGGAATAGGTTTTGAAGCTTTCTTCCCGTTTATTGTATTAGGTGTGCTGATGGTTTCTTATATGTACTATCATAAAATAAATACTGCGAATTCCTGAAAAAAGTTTTAATTACATTAAAAATGATAGAAGTTTTTTGCACAAACGTTACTTGTAAAAATCAGGCAGCTTTAATTTTACAAAAGCTGTCTGAAACTTTCACGAATTGTTATTTCAATTTTGATCTGGAAGACTGTGATAATATTTTAAGAGCTGAAAGCAGAAAACACCATTTAAATGTTGATTCTATTATAAATCTGGTTCGTGAATCAGGGTATCGAATCAGCATTTTAGATGACAATTAAAACTGTTTTTTTTTTAGTCTAATTGTCCAAAATCAAAACACCATTCTAATTCTTTTTTATACCATAATTCGCCCTGAGAAACTACGAGCGGACAATCAAAATTATTGGTATATACACAGTACTTATTTTAATTGTTTATTATCAAAACATTAAGTTTCTTTATTCTTTTTTGTTTTTTTAATTATTCTTTTAACTAAAATAGAAATACCAACTAAAACCAATACATGAATTAAGTAAGATTTTGGCTCACTATTTATATTTACTACAGAGAAAACACGATTCCATCTTATTTTATTAAATCCATTTCCATCTTTATCCCAACTGAACCAAATAAAAATAGGCTTACCTACTATGTGATCGAATGGTACATAACCCCAAAAGCGTGCATCTAAAGAATTTTGACGATTATCTCCCATCATCCAATAGTAATCCTGTTTAAAAGTATAACTATTACTTACTTTTCCATTAATTATAATTTCTTTACCTTTAACTTCTAAAATATTCTTTTCATATTCTTGAATAATACGTTTGTAAAATGGAAGTGTTTTTATATCCAATTGGACACTTACTCCTTTTTTAGGAATATATATTGGACCAAAATTATCACCGTTCCAGCCTAAAGAAGGAATTTGCGGAAAAACATTTTCACTCACACCTCCTCCTTTTGAAGATATATACTTTGTAACACTTTTTACTACTGGATTTTGTACTATCAAAGCAGCCTCTTTTTCTGTTAATGTTAAAAAATATTGCCCTTTATCTGTTTGAGCAAAAACTCCATTTTCATATCTCAATCCTTCTCTGGCTCCATATATTTTCACTAGAGCTTCTTGACTAATCATCTCTCCTTTAGTATCTATCAGAAAATTATATTGAGGCTTCGCACTTTCCGGCATTATGCTTAATTTCCCATTAATATAAATATCTCCGTTGCGAATCTCCAATGAATCACCAGGTATTCCAACACATCTTTTTACCAAATTTGTTTTTTTATCTATGGGCTTATAATAATTTCTATTAGGTCTAAAATTATCCATATCCCGCAAAGTATCTGCAGGCTGGTTAAATACTACAATTTCATTACGGCTAATTTTTTCAATTCCGGGAAACCTAAAATAAGGCAGTTGAAATTTGTTCCATAAACTTGTCTTTTTCTTTGTAACATCATCACTAAAAACATACGATTTTGTTCCTAAGAAAGGAATCGAATCATGAACCATTGGCAATGCAATGGTAGTCATTGGAGTTCGCGGACCATAATTTATTTTACTTACAAATAAAAAATCTCCTATTAACAATGTCTTTTCTAATGATGAGGACGGAATAGTAAATGGTTGTATGACATAGGTATGAACCAATGTTGCAACTATGACTGCAAATAAAAGCGAGCTTACTGTATCTCCGTCTTTTGTTTGAGAATCTAGATCCCTATTTTCAATATAGCTTAAGTTTTGGGAAGTATAATTTAAATATGTAATGTAAAATCCTAATGTGAATAGAACCAATAAAGTATCCTGAATAGTGTTTTTCCCAAAACTTCTAATTGTTTCCACCCAAATTACAGGAATCATTATTAGATTAATAATGGGAACAAAAAGTAAGATACACCACCAACGAGGTCTATTGATAATTTTCATCAAAATCACCAAATTAAATATTGGTATAAAGGCTTCTAAAGGTTTTCTACCAACTTTTTTATATAGTTTCCAAGTAGATACACCATGGATAATTAACATTATTAAAATAAACACAAGCCATTCTGATGTATTCATATTTTTGTTTTTTATTAATTATTATTATAAAATATTTACTAGATTAAAAAAATATGATTTACATTATACTACTATCTGAAAAAATACATGTATAGCTTTTAACTAAGATGTCACATTATTTTAAATAAAAATACTATTAACACATTTAAAAAATAAAAGTCAATTCTTACTTTTATGATAAGATTAACAAAACTGCAAATATCAAAGAGAAATATCCTTATGTCTGAAAGACAATAACCAGTGCTAGAATTATTTTTCGGAATATTGAATTTGAGTATGAAGTGAGGAAATATTCTATCAAAACATCCGACTTAGCAATTACTTTAAGTTTTAAGGAATAGTTTTAAGAAGCAGAAAAATAAATTCTAAATCATATTGAAATCAAACTCCCAATTTTTCTCTTTTTTATACCATAATTCGCCCTGAGAAACTTCAAGTGGACAATCAAAATTATTGGTATAAAGTGCTCCTGTACCTAAACCTTGTGGCATCGGATTTTGTAATAAATACGTCCATTGTGCAATGGCATTCAGACCGATATTACTCTCTAAAGCGGAGGTAATCCACCAACCAATTTGATGCTTTTCAGCTAAAGAAATCCACTGTTGCGTTCCTTTAAAACCACCTACAAAACTTGGTTTTAAAATAATATATTGGGGTTTGATTTTTTGCAATAATTCCTCTTTTTCTGCCAAGGTAAAGACTCCAATTAGCTCTTCATCTAAGGCAATTGGAAAAGGAGTGGTTTCACACAACTCTGCCATCCTGTCAGTTTTGTTTTTTTGAATAGGCTGTTCAATACTATGCAATTCAAAACCAGATAATTGATTTAATTTAATTAAAGCTTCATTTAAATCAAAAGCACCGTTAGCATCAACCCTAATTTCTACTTGTTCAGCGCTAAAATGTGACCGTATAAAGCGCAATAATTCCAATTCTTTATCGAAATCTATAGCGCCTATCTTGAGTTTTACACATCGAAAACCCTGTGCTAATTTTTCTTCGATTTGCTGTTTCATAAAAGCAGGTTCTCCCATCCAAATCAAGCCGTTAATTTCAATAGATTTTTCACCTTCGGTAAAAGCAGAAGGAAAGAGTAAAAAAGGTGTTTTACTCTCTAAAGATTGGAAAGCCATTTCAACACCAAACTGGATTGACGGAAATTCTATTAAAGCTTCCCAAAGCACTTCTTTGCCTAAATGAATATTAGCGCAAGTCCATTGCAATTTAGCTTCATAATCCGGTCTGTCATCCGCACTTAATCCTCTTAAAATTCCGCACTCTCCTATTCCTTGTTTTCCGTCTTTTTCTAAGACCAAAAACCAGGTTTCTTTTTCGGTCATCACACCACGGGAAGTTCCCGATGGACGTTTGAAATTAAGAATGTATTTGTGACAGGTAGCTTTCATTTTTTTTTAACGTAAAGAGTTTTTTTTTGACAGCAAAGAGCGCAAATTTTTTCGCAAAGAATACAGAGTTTCTTTTAGTTATTTTTAAGTAACTTATTATATTTCTCTCTATAAAATCTATTACAATCAATTATCAGGATTTCTCCATTTTTCAAGCAAAAATAAACTGAATCACTATCTTTTTTCTTGTATACAGAATCACCAATATTTAATTTATAATAAATACCAAATTCTACATTTTCTTTATGATAATTATCTAAAAGAACATATCTTTCAGCTCTGGGATAATCACCATCTTGTCTCTTTTTGATAATTTTGCCACTAAAACTAGCTTCTCTAGCTTCAAAATATCTTTTTTTATTGTATTCCAAAGAATTAGAATCATAAACACCTTTTCCTATTATTAATATAACAATGGGAATAAATACCAAAAATAGATTTTTTCTAATTTCATTTCCTCGCTTTTCTAACTCATCTTCAGATTCCATGACACTTAATTTTCTTAATCTCTTAATGGTAAAAAAATTATTTAACCAACTTCAAAACCCTTTCAAAATCCTCATTTTGAATTCCTGCTTTCGCAAAAGCCTGATAATCGGCCTTGATTTTTTGAGTCCAACTTACACTTTCGGTTACGTTTTGATTTTGGTATTCTTTGTAAATTACTTTCGCTTTTGAATACTCACCGTTTAATAAATAGGCATGTGCCAAATTCAATTTAACCAACAACTCGGTATCATCCAGTTTTTCGCCTTCTTTGAGGGATTTAATGGCTTTTCCGTATTGTTTGGTTATTAGATAAACATAACCTAAATTAGCGTAATCTAAAGCAGTTGCTTTATGTTGATTCACAATTTCGCTATAGCTTTTTATCGCCAGACTGTAATTTCCTTTTTTAAGATCGACGGAAGCTTTTGTTCTTAAATCATTAAAAACCGTGTTTGCAATTCCGGTTTCTTCAAAACAGTTTGCTCCAAAATCCTTATATGCTTTTGCCTGTTCCATAGGCAGCAGTTTTTGAAATTCCTGAAAAGTATATTGTTTCTGGATTTTTTCGCCAATACAAACACAGAAATCATCTGAATTAGCCATTTTTCTTGCCAATGCCGAAGTTTTGCATTGGCTAATTATGTTTTTCCTGTTTTCTAATGTCCATCCTCGGCTTAATTTAGCATCCACCCAAGGTACAACTTCCAAAATGATTTTTTGCTTCATAAACCAATTGGAACTTTCAAAACCAAAATATAATTTGGTAGTATTGGATTTTATACAAGCAGATTTATCGATAGAAAGTCGTTTCGCATCTTTGCTTACAGCAGTATTCTGAGCCAGACAAGCCTCAGCCATTTCTCCTTTTAAACTATAGACTTTTGCCAATTCATTCGTTGAAAAAATAGCGTATTTGCATTTGTCGTCTCCTGAGATTTTAGACATCAGGAAAACCGCACCAGCCGAACCCTGACTAATTCCTGTAGGATCCGGAATGGATTTAAGAATAGAGACTAAACTCCCCGCCATTTGCTGGTTATCATCCAAAAGCGTGATTCTATAAATCAATTCGGTGGTTCCTGATGGAAAATCATCGGTTTCTACAATGATTCTGTCTCTGGCCGAAACAATAACTTCTTTGTAAGTAGCTCTTTCTTTGTCCCAGTAGCCAGATTTCTGAGCAGAAATAGTCTGGTAAAAAATGCTAATAAATAGCACTAAAATTGTTTTTTTCACTGATGTTAGTTTATTAACGATACGAAACTAGCCCTGATAGTAGCGAAAATCCTTAGGTGGCGGGGTTCGCTGCCTAAGATTGTAGTGGATAGCAGGAAATAGCTCCAGCCACGTTCCTCGCAATTACAATTCAATACTATCGCCTATTTCCAGCAGCATCAAATCTTTGCCTTTATCAAAAAACTGCTGAATGGCTTTTTTATGATCAATTTTGATGTATCCAAAAGTATCGTAATGATACCCTAAAACCTTATCGCATTCCACAAAATCAGATGCCAGAATTGCATCTTGAACATCCATAGTGAAATTATCCCCTATTGGGAAAATAGCCAAATCCAGTTTGGTACGCATTGGGATTAACTTCATATCCATAGTCAAAGCGGTATCTCCGGCAATGTAAATATTTTTATGTTCCCCTTCAATAACAAAACCACCCGGATTCCCTCCGTTAGTGCCGTCAGGAAAAGTACTGGAATGAATCGCATTGACGTATTTTACTTTTCCAAAGTCGAAATTCCAGCTCCCACCGTGATTCATAGGATGTGTCTGAAAATCTTTTGCAGCATAATAACCTGCAATTTCTGCATTAGAAACAATCACTGCACCAGTACGTTTTGCAATAGCTTCAACATCTACAATATGATCTCCGTGAGCGTGAGTCAGCAAAATATAATCCGCTTTTAACTCGTCAATATTAATGTGTTCAGCTAAGGGATTAGCTGAAATGTAAGGATCTACAATAATGTGTTTTCCACCTACTTTAATCCCTAAAGCAGCGTGACCATAATAAGTTATTTTCATATTTTATTTTTTAAGTGATTCGTAATTAGTAAAAAGTAATT
The DNA here is from genome assembly GCF_051846875.1 of Flavobacterium sp. ARAG 55.4. Classification (NCBI taxonomy): domain Bacteria; kingdom Pseudomonadati; phylum Bacteroidota; class Flavobacteriia; order Flavobacteriales; family Flavobacteriaceae; genus Flavobacterium; species Flavobacterium sp. ARAG 55.4. Next base: position 125,874 of record NZ_JBPYCT010000013.1, read on the forward strand.
AGCCGTCAATTAAATTTTGACTAATCACGAATTACTCTTTACTAGTTACTACTAAATTATCTTCCGCCTAAAAGCGTGTTAACAACTATATCTGAAAAAAAATAAATCATACAAAGCGATAATAAAACTGAAAGCAAGAATGTACTTAGTGCCAGTTTTTTTAACTCCGGATCTAATTCCTTGGGAACTTTATTTTTAGACACAATAATTAAATGATTAGTTAAAGGAATGTAAGCCAGTAAAAATAAATATTGATCGAACTTAAAATTACTGATTAATGCAAATCCTAATATTAGAAGCATGGCACTGACAATTAAAAAATAGTGGTATTTTTTAGCTTTTTCTCCACCAATTTTTACTACAATGGTATTCTTTCCTACTTTTTTATCGGAAGCTTCATCGCGCATGTTGTTCAAATTTAAAACACCAACGCTTAAAAACCCAATTGCCATGGCAGGTAAAATCAATTCGAAATCTATTTGTTTTGAATACAAAAAATTTACTCCTAAAGTACTTACTAATCCAAAAAAAACAAATACAAACAAATCACCATAACCGCGATAACCATAAGCGGTATTCCCCACTGTATATCGAATAGCCGATAAAATAGCTAAGATTCCTAAAATAAGATAAAAAACGGAGTAATATATATTTGTATCACCAAATGCATAATAAATCAATGCAATGGCTGAGAGCAAGGTTAAAAATGAGGTAATGATAATAGCGCGTTTCATCGCGGCAGGTGTAATCACGCCACTTTGAATGGCACGTTTGGGACCTATGCGATCCTCATTATCAGTTCCTTTGATTCCGTCTCCATAATCATTGGCAAAATTGGAAAGGATTTGCAATCCTAAAGTAGTAAGAATAGCAAAACCAAAAAGTCTCCAGTTAAAAACTTCTGTTGGTGTTAATATTTCATCGGTAGGATGTGCCAGAGCATACATACTTCCTACTATAATTCCTGATACAGACAAAGGTAAGGTGCGCAATCTTGCGGCTTCAATCCAGTGTTTCATTATTTATTATTTTTGATTTTAGAATGTAGATTTTAGATTTTTATTCTGATTTTTAGATTTTTCAATATCAAATCTAATATCTAAAATCAGAAATCTACCATGTATTATGGCAACCATTTCTTTTCAAAGTTAGGTTTTCTTTTTTCCAGAAAAGCATTTCTTCCTTCTTTAGCCTCTTCAGTCATATAAGCCAAACGAGTCGCTTCTCCGGCAAAAACCTGTTGTCCTACCATACCATCATCGGTAAGGTTCATGGCAAATTTCAGCATTTTGATAGATGTGGGCGATTTAGCCAAAATTTCCTGAGCCCATTCGTAAGCGGTAGCTTCTAATTCGTCATGAGGAACAACTGCGTTTACCATTCCCATTTCAAAAGCTTCCTGAGCGGAATAATTACGTCCCAGAAAAAAAATTTCGCGGGCTTTTTTCTGTCCCACCATTTTAGCCAGATAAGCTGATCCGTAACCACCGTCAAAACTGGTTACATCAGCATCAGTTTGTTTAAAAATAGCGTGTTCTTTACTGGCCAGCGTCATATCGCAAACTACATGTAAACTATGTCCACCGCCTACAGCCCATCCGGGAACAACTGCAATAACTGCTTTAGGCATAAAACGAATCATTCGCTGCACATCTAAAATATTCAGTCTATGGTAACCATCTTCCCCTACATAACCCTGATGTCCACGTGCTTTTTGATCACCACCACTACAAAATGACCAAATACCGTCTTTTGTGCTTGGTCCTTCAGCAGAAAGCAACACCACTCCTATTGAAGTGTCTTCCTGAGCATCATGAAAAGCGTCTAAAAGTTCTGAGGTAGTTTTGGGTCTGAAAGCGTTTCTGACATTTGGTCTGTTGAACGCTATTCTGGCAACACCGTTGCATTTTTTATAAGTGATATCTTCGTATTCTTTTGCAGTGATCCAATCCATTTTAATGGGTTTAAATTATTATAGCGTAAAATTAAAGCATTTTTTTTTCATTTTCTAAGATACCTTGGCTAAAGTAACAATCTTTAAAACCTACCCCACTTCCTCATGGTAATCCTTCTCCCGTTAATCTCTTCAAAATGTTAAAATTTGATAAAAAACATTTTCTTTTCTATCACTTAAAACTTTTTTTTATTAATTTTAGAAAAGTTAGTTCTGGAATTGGTAAAATATTTACAATGCAAAAACTAACTATGAGTTCATCACTGATTTATTAACTTAAAAAAAGAATATTGAAACAAACAACCAGCTTTATCACTCTTTTTTGTACGTTATTAAATTTAAACTTCGGAAAAAAAGAGCCCAAAAGGGAAGCACTGATACCGGTTAGAATTTATTCAAAGTAGCACCAACGGTAAACAAATTGGATTACTATACAAGATGGAAAAATCATTAAAATGAATGCGTAAAATCCAACGAAACTTTTTATACCAACGGTTTTTTTAATGCAAAATGAAATTCCAAACAGTAATCAGAGTTAAAAAATGATAAAGAAAGAACAGTAAACGTGAAACTATTTGATGTAGTTTCCAATTGTTAAATACATTATAGCTAATCCAAAAATAAGAATAGCTATAAAAGAGAAAGACTAACCAACAGGATTAGTCTTTCTTTTTTATTATTAAAATCAAATAAACATTTAGCCCCCTATCGCAATCATAGAGCGATTGTCCTGATTTAAAAGAGGATTATCAACGTCCTGAAGTGTTGTCATTCCTGCTCTTACTTTCTTTTTGTTTTTAATAGCTAAAGCAATCACATTTTCTATCGCTTCACCATTTCTAAAAGGAGTCAATAAATCAGTTTCTGAATTGGAAAACAAGCAATTCTTGATTTTACCATTTGCCGTAAGGCGAATTCTGTTACAGCCATCGCAAAACGGATTAGTAATAGAACTAATGATGCCAAAGCTTCCCAAATAATCCTTTATCTTGAATTCTCTGGCGGTGAAGTTTTTTTCATCATCTAATTTCTCTAAATTGGATTCCGAAAAATGAGCCGAAAGTTTGTCTAGAATTTCTGATTGAGAAACCATTTTACTCCTATCCCACTCGTTTCCCGCAAAAGGCATGAATTCTATAAAACGGATGGAAATCGGTAAAAATTGGGTTAGATTTATAAAATCAATGATTTCATTATCGTTAAATCCTTTAATCAAAACCACATTAATTTTCACCTTAAATTCGTTGTTTAAAAGTAAATGCAAATTATCAATTACTTTTTCAAACTGATTGCGAAGCGTAATCGTATTGAATTTGGTTGGAACTAAAGTATCTAAACTCAAATTGATTTTCTTGACATTAAATTGTTTTAAAACGTCAATATGTCGATCAATTAGAATTCCGTTTGTAGTAATGGAAATTTCCGTTTCTAATTGAGTCAGTTTTTCAATAATTTCAGGAAAATCTTTTCGCAAAAGTGGTTCGCCTCCTGTCAATCTAATTTTATTAACGCCATTATTTACAAATGTTTGGGCAATAACAAAAACCTCATCGGCGGTCATTAAATCCTTTTTAGGAGATAATGCAATTCCCTCAGCAGGCATGCAATACGTACAACGTAAATTGCATTTCTCAATTAAAGAAATGCGCAAATAGTTGTGATTACGTCCAAAATAATCCGTTAATATGGTGTTATTTGGTATCATGATTACTCCCTTTTAGGATGTGAAAAACATGCAGAACATGTGGAAAAACAGCATCCATAGATTCTTTGGCACCATTTACGGAACCGGGCAAAGCCATCACTAATGTATCTCCCAAAGTTCCAACAACCGAGCGTGATAACATGGCATAAGGCATTCTATCCTGTCCGTAATTGCGAATCGCTTCCTCGATACCCGGAATTCTGTTTTCCAGTAAAGGCTCTAATGCTTCGGGCGTAACATCTCTTGGCGAAAGTCCGGTACCGCCAGTAAAAATAACCAATTGGTTATTGGCAGCATATTTCTTAGTTCTATCCTGAATAATATCAATTTCGTCAGGAATGATTTCGTAATGCGAAGTTGCAACTCCGTATGATTCCAATTTTTCGACTATAACCCTACCCGAACGATCTTCTTTTTCTCCAGCAAAAATTGAATCCGAACAAACAAACACAGCTGCTTGCAATACATCACGGAATTTATTTTTATACGATGATTTTCCACCTTTTTTCTCTACTAATTTAATAGTTGATATTTCGATATTTTTATCAATCGGTTTCAACATATCATACATGGTCAAAGCTACAATTGATGCACCGTGCATGGCTTCGACCTCAACACCTGTTTTATAAACGGTTTTTACCGTAAACAAAATATCAATTGTTAAATCCTTGATTTCATAATCCACCGCCGTATATTCAATAGGCAACGGGTGACAATCAGGAATGGATAAATGGGTGTTTTTAACTGCAAATAAACCAGCAGTTTTAGCCATTTCAAGCACATTGCCTTTGGGAACTAAATTTTTCTCAATAGCTTCAATCGTTTCCGGCAAACTCACTTTGACTGTTGCCATGGCTGTTGCCGAACGTAACGTACTTATTTTATGGGTAATATCAACCATTATTATTTATTTTGTTTCCAAATGAAATCTTCATTCTCAAATATTTCTTTCCCAAAGATAGGTACTTCCGTTTTAATCCAGTTGACGATTGCTTCTGTAGCCTCATAAACCTGAGTTCTATGTCCCGCAGAAACAAAAACAAACAAGCAAATTTCGCCAGCTTTAACCACACCTAAACTGTGATAAATATGCATGCAAACCAAATCAAATTCAGCAAAAGCTCTTTCTCTAATTACTGACAGAGCATCGTTAGCCATTTCTTCGTAAGCGGTATATTCAATTGCTTTAACTACATTTTCTTCATGAATATCAGCGCGAACCTGACCTAAGAAAATATTATGCGCACCAATGCTATGCTTGCCCTGATGTTTGACAATGGAATCAGCTATAAATTCCGGAGAAATTGCTCCTTCTATGAAAACTTTTTTACTCATTTTTTTATATTTAACCGCAGATTCGCAGATTTTTAAACAATATAATTGGTGATTTTTAAATTGAAATAGCACTATTAGCTATAGCTTCTTGTAATTTTAATGCTCCACCTGCAATGCTTTGTACTTTTGGGAAAGCATATTTTTTAAGAAGCTCAACTGCTGCTTTACTTCTTATTCCCGATTGGCAATACACCAATATCGTTTTGTTTAAATCTAATTTTTCTAAATTATTTTCTAAATCAGAAAGTGGAATTTGGATACTATCCCAACTCATTTTTGGCAATTCGGTTTCATTGCGAACATCCAGAAAAACAACATCCGGATTATCTATTTGTTCTAAAGCTTCTTTGGCTGAAATCTCTAAAACAGAATCGTATTTTTTTTCGAAATCCAATCGACTGATTGAAGACACTTCCGTTCTATTCAAATCAAATTTTTGCTGGTCGTTGTTAAGCATATTGTAAATCAACAATTCGCCCGAAAGTACTTTTCCTGTTTCCAGAACCATTTTCAAAACTTCATTTGCCTGAAACATCCCAATGATTCCAACCGAAATCCCCATAACTCCGGCGTCTACACAATTTTGACTGTGCGCAGCCTCATTTGGAAAAAGACAACGATACGTAGGTCCGTTTTGATAATTAAAAACCGAAACCTGTCCTTGGAACTTATAAACTGAACCGTAAACAAATGGTTTATTGGTTACCACACAAGCGTCATTAATTAAATATTTGGTGTGCAAATTATCAGTTGCATCCACCATAATATCATAATATTCAAATAAAGAAATCGCGTTTTTAGCGTTTAAAGTATCGGTAATGGCATTAATTTGAATACTCGGATTTAAAGATTCCGCCATCGCTTTAGCCTCTAGTACTTTGGATTTTCCAATAGCAGTACTTTTATAAATAACCTGACGTTGTAAATTGCTAATATCAATAGTATCATCATCAATAATACCTATTTCTCCAATTCCGGCTGCTGCTAAATACGGTAAAATTGCCGCGCCCAAACCACCAGCACCAATGATTAAAACCTTGGCTTGGTTTAATTTTTCCTGGCCTTTTTCGCCTACTTCAGGAAGTATAATTTGTCTATTGTATCGCATAATTGTTACCCAATTAGAAAATTGTGCCTTTTACCCTCCTGCAAATGGAGGCAACAAAGCCACAACATCATTACTCATTAACATGTAGCTGTTTTTGTCCTGAACCAATTTTTGATTGACTGCAATACTATAAGAAAGCGAAGTCAAATCATATTTTTGTTCCAACTCATCCACTAATTCCTGCAAGGATAAATTAGACAAGGGAAGCGTTTCTCCTAAAACTTGCGTTTTCTCGGCAACTGCGCCAAAATATTTTACATTTAGCATTATTCCGTTACGTTTAGATTTTGAAAAATAAATTCGTCATCACTATATCCTTCTTTAGTAAAAACAGCCAATTCAGAAGCGTGTTTTACCACTTCACCTATTACAATAATTGCAGGTGATGACAATTGGTGTTCAGCCACTAATTTACTGATAGAACTTACTGTTCCTATTACTTTTTTCTGTGTGTCTTTTGTCCCGTTTTGAATAATAGCTACCGGCAAATCATCAGTTCTGTTGTTTTGATAGATAGCCACAATTTCGTCTAATTTATGCATCCCCATCAAAATCACTACAGTTGCAGATGATTGAGCGGCTAAACTAACATCTGTAGATAATTTATGTGCCGAAGTAGTTCCGGTAATCACCCAAAAACTTTCTGAAATTCCGCGTTGTGTTAAACTAATTCCATTAGAAGCAGGAACTCCTAAAGAAGAAGAAATCCCTGGAACAATGGCCGTTAACAAACCGTGTTTTTGAGCAAATTCAATTTCTTCACTTCCTCTGCCAAAAACAAACGGATCTCCACCTTTTAATCGTACTACATGACCGTGCTTTTTACCCATTACTACAATCAATTCATTGATTTGATCCTGAGTGTACGCATGACAACCAAAACGCTTTCCTACAAAAACAATCTCTGTTCCTTCTGCCGCATATTGCAATAAATCCTCATTTACTAATGCATCATAAAGGATTACATCAGCATCTCCAATGGCTTTTATGGCTTTTATGGTAATCAATTCCACATCGCCAGGACCAGCTCCTACAATTGTCAACCTTGGTGTGTTAGCATTTTTCATAATCTTCAATTTTTGGTATTCAATTCCTTTAATTCCGCGAGCGAATTCACATTTTTAAACTGCTCATTTCGTTCTCCTGCAACTTTTATTATCTGATGATTTACTTTTTCTAACAAGTGCATCATTTTTAAATCATTCTCTTCAATAGCCTTTTTCAAAATTGGAATAATTCTTTTCGAATACATTCCAATTAAAGGGTGAATTTTATTGGCATCTGAAAAAACAGAAACTTCAAAATTCGATTGATGCTTTATTACCAATTCGGATAATAATTCCGTTGAAATCAGCGGAATATCGCAACTTAATATTAAATTATTTTCTGAATCTGAATGAACCAAAGCCGAATAAATTCCGCCAACCGGTCCTTTATCTAATTCAATATCTTTTATTTTTTTATAGGACAAATAATCATAATGAGATGTATTGGTCACTAATTGTATTTCATCAACAAGAGGCAAAGCCGCTTTAATAATATGCTCAATAAATGGCGTTTCCTGAAAAAGCACCAATCCTTTTTCCGATTGCATTCGGCTACTTTTACCGCCACAAAGAATGGATAAGGTTAGTTTTTCCATTTTTAAATCAATTAAAAGGCAAAACCGTTACTTCATCATTGGCTTCAAGTGCAGTTACATTCTCCGGAACCACTATCAAGCCATTGGCAATAGAAAAAGTATTTAGCATTGCTGAACTTTGACTTTCTAAAACCGTTACTTTTTCATCATCATACAAGGCCTTTAAAAACAAAGTCTTTCCGGATGTATTCTTAAAAGCTGTATTTATTTTTCTTTTTGTTTCCGGCAAATGCACTGCTTCAAATCCCATTAACTTTTTTAAAGCCGGTATAGCATACACATAAAAACAAGTCAATGACGAAGCTGGATTTCCAGGTAAAGCAAACACTAATTTGTTTTCTTTCCGACCAAAAAACAAAGGTTTCCCTGGTTTTTGATTGATTTTATAAAACAACTCGGTTACACCATTTTTCAATAAAGCTTCTTTGACATAATCGTAATCTCCTACCGAAATTCCTCCCGAAATCAAGACCACATCAAAATTAGAAAGACAACTTTCAATGACCATTTTTGTCTTTTTCAAACTATCTTTTACTTTAAAAACCGTGGTCTTTTTAATTCCGATTGTTTTTAAAGCCGCTTCCAGCATTACCGAATTGCTTTCATAAATTTTCCCTTTGGGTAATTTTTTTCCGGCTGAAACCAATTCGTTTCCAGTAACCAAAATAGCTACTTTAGGCTTTTCATATACTTTGATTTTATTAATCCCCAAACAGGCTAAAAAACCAATAGCTGCAGGAGTAATTACGGTATTAGCATCAAGTACTAACTCGCCTTTTTTAATTTGCTCGCCCTTAGCTCTTACATTAGCACCAGGCAATGGCATTTTTTCAATTTGTAACAAATTATCGGTTACTCTTGTATGCTCCTGCATGACCACAGTATCTGTATCATCAGGAACAAAAGCGCCTGTAAAAATGCGAACCGCTTGATTTTTTTGGATTTTATCCTCTAAAAAATCGCCTGCTTGGGACGTATTTACCACTTCAAATTGTGCCAATTCACTGTAAGTAAATGCGTATCCATCCATCGCCGACTGACGGAAAGGAGGCATATTTATGGGAGCATAAACAGCTTCAGCCAAAACATAACCAAGTGATTTACTCACTTTGATTTTTGAGATGGGCATTTGAACACTATTCTCTTCTATTATTTTTAATGCTTCGGCTACTTGAATCATAAAACTTAATTTTTAAAACTAAGTATAAATACTTATGCAAATATAAGTAATTATATAAAATACGTATCGAAATTAATACTTAAAATAACAGAAATATACAATTTGTGATTAACAGCGTATAAATTGCGAAAAAACAAATATTTTACTGTTTTTTGTTATAATTTACTAAAACTAAAACAGCACTTAGAACATAAATACTATTATTTGTGGTTCAAAAACGGCTAAAACCCTACTCAAAAGGCAAAATCAAACTTGATGTTATTTGTTCTAAAACTTCAAAAGCAGTCTCTGCCATCTTATTTCCTTTGGTATCCAAAAGTGGATTGATTTCACAAAATTCAATACAGATTACTTTTCTCGAAGCAATAATCTGATTTATGATAGCGATTGCTTCATATTGGTCAAAACCTTTAGAAACAGGCGTTCCGGTACCATTAGAAATTAAGTCACAATCCAGCGAATCCACATCAAACGAAATATAAATCATATCACAATTCGCTAATTGTGACAAAGCTCTTTCAACACAAAGCTCCAAACCTTTATAACGAACCTCATCTACTCTGAAATTCTTTATAGCCATTTCGGTCATTTGCTGATCTTCTGCTTCTTCAGTATCACGAACACCAAAATAAATTAAATGCTCCGGATCAATCTTAGCTCCTTCAACACCTATATTTTTCATCTCTTCCCAATGTTGTTGGGTTTCCGGAATGACTTCGTTAATCTGGCATTTTAAATTATCGACTGCTAAGGCTGCCGCCAAAGGCATTCCATGAATATTTCCGGATGGAGAGGTATAAGGTGAATGCAAATCAGCGTGAGCATCAATCCAGATAACTCCTAAAGTTTTATGCGGATAAACCGCTTTTATTCCACTTATGGTTCCCAATGCCGACGAATGATCTCCAGACAAAACAATGGGTAAAAAATGAGCTTCCAAAGTGCGCTTTATCGTATAAGAAACACGCGTACATTGCTCTAAAACAAATTCGATTCTTTTAGCAAATGCATTTCGGGTTTTATCATAAATAGTTTCGTTATGCGTTTTTATATCTTCATAAGTAAACTGATTAAAATACTCGCTGCCCCGATTAATGGCAGCAATTTCTAATGCGTCAACTCCTAAATCAGAACCACGCGTTCCTCCACCAATATCCGAACGGTTTTTTATCAACTTTACAACCCGATCCATAATTTTTTTATTTAAAATCGTTTAATGCTTTTTCAATTATAGAAAGACAGTCCTGTATTTGATTTTCGGTGATTACTAATGGCGGAGCCAAACGGATTTTGTTTCCATGAGTTGGTTTTGCAAGCAAACCATAATCGCGGAATTTTAAACAAATTTCCCAAGCTAAATCCGATTCTTCATCACAATCAATCACAATTGCATTCAATAATCCTTTTCCTCTTACTAAGGTTATCAAAGGATTCTTAGCAGCAATTTCGTTCAAGCCTTTTCTCAAAATTACTCCTAAACGCTCAGCATTTTCGGCTAATTTTTCTTCTTTTATGACTTGTAATGCTGCAATAGCAACCGCCGCAGCTACAGGATTTCCTCCAAAAGTAGATCCGTGTTGTCCTGGTTTAATAACATTCATAATATTATTATTAGCCAAAACAGCCGAAACCGGATACACACCACCCGACAAGGCTTTTCCTAAAATGAGGATGTCTGGCTGAACATTTTCATGATGAACTGCTAATAATTTTCCTGTACGTGCAATACCTGTTTGCACCTCATCGGCAATAAATAAAACATTGTGTTTGTCGCATAAGGCTTTGGCTTTTGCCAAAAAACCTTCGCTAGGCACATAAACTCCGGCTTCCCCCTGAATCGGTTCTACCAAGAATCCAGCAATATTTTTAGAGGATTCTAATACTTTTTCTAAAGCACCCAGATTATCATATTCAATTTTTATAAAACCTTCGGTAAAAGGTCCGAAACTCTTGCGAGCCGTTTCATCATTAGAAAAAGAAATAATTGTGGTTGTTCTACCGTGGAAATTATTTTCACAAACAATAATCTGAGCTTGATTTTCGGCAATTCCTTTTACCTCATAAGCCCATTTTCTACACAATTTTAAAGCGGTTTCAACAGCTTCTGCACCAGTATTCATTGGCAAAACTTTATCAAAACCAAAATACTTAGTAACATATTCTTCGTAAACTCCCAATTGGTCATTATAAAAAGCTCGAGACGTTAAAGTTAGCTTTTGCGCCTGCTCCACCATTGCACCAACAATTTTAGGATGACAATGTCCTTGATTCACTGCGGAATAGGCCGATAAAAAATCATAATATTTTTTCCCGTCTACATCCCAAACAAACACTCCTTCTCCTTTTTCAAGAACTACTGGTAATGGATGGTAATTATGAGCACCATAATTATTTTCTTTATTGATTAAGGCTTCTGATTTTGAAGATAGTATTTGTTGCATTTGTTCCATGTTATGTATATTATATTCTAAGTCTACAAAATTACGCATATTTTATTGCCTATCAAAACCTTATCCTAAGAGCAAAATCAGCTAAAATTACTTTGCTAAGCATGAATTTGTAAACATCCTGAAACAACAAATTAAAGTTTTTTTAAGTAGAAAAATAATCCGTATCATTATTTAATTAATTTTCAGATATTTGTAATAAGACCGATTTAATGGCTCGCATTTATATCATGAAAAAAACATTACTCCTTCTTGTCTTTAGTTGTTTGGCTTCATGCCAGGGAACAAAAGAAATAAGCTCTAAAAACATTTACAAACCAACAAAATACACGAATAGCATTACCCCTGATGAATTAAAAACACATCTGTACATTATAGCTAATGATTCTATGGAAGGACGAGAAACAGGATCTATTGGACAAAAAAGAGCCGGAAAATATCTCATTAGTCAGTATCAAAAAGATAAAATTACATTTCCAAAAGGAGCTAAAAATTATTACCAACACATTCCAGCAGCATTTTTGAATGCGAAGAAAAACGAAAATCTACCCGATTCTGAAAATATCTGGGCTTATATTGAAGGAACAGAAAAACCAGATGAAGTAGTTGTGATTTCCGCACATTACGATCATGTGGGAACTAAAAACGGGGCTGTTTTTAATGGCGCCGATGATGATGGTTCCGGAACCGTAGCCTTATTGGAAATTGCACAAGCCTTTCAACTAGCTAAAAAAAACGGACATGGACCAAAGCGTTCCGTTTTATTCCTTCATGTTACGGGTGAAGAACACGGTTTACACGGTTCGAGATATTACAGCGAAAACCCTGTTTTTCCTTTAAAAAATACCGTTGCTAATGTCAATATTGACATGATAGGTCGCCGTGACGATGCCCATGCTAATTCTAACAATTATGTATACCTCATTGGTGCCGATAGACTCTCGAGTGAACTGGATGAAATTTGCAAAACAGTAAATGAAAAATATATTCATCTCGATTTAGATTACAAATACAATGCACTAAACGATCCGAATAATTTTTACCGCCGTTCTGACCATTATAATTTTGCTAAAAATGGTATTCCCGCTGTTTTTATTTTCAACGGCACTCATGCAGATTATCATCGAAAAACAGATACCCCTGACAAAATCGAATACGATGCATTAACTAAGAGAGCCCAACTTGCTTTTACTATTATTTGGGAATTAGCCAATAGAGAAAACCGAATTGTGGTTGATAAAAAATAACTTTACGAGATTAGTTCATTACACAAAGATTCACCAAGAAGAGACAAAGGTTCACTAAGTTTAATTCTTAAAACGGTTGGATAATCCAATAATTAAACTGACAAACAGTTATATTATATTGCTTCTATTAATAAAAGAAAAAATATGCTTTTAATTAACAGCCATAAAAAATGTATTTGAGGAATATTTTTAATAATAATTATTGAGAGAAACTTTAGAAATTTCACCACTACTCTTTTTAAGCTAGAAAGTAGAATTTCTTTAGAATTTGTAGAATTTGTAACCGTTGAAAGATATTCGAAACAAACTCGTTTGCTTGTAAACTTAATTATGGTCTTTCTAGTACTGCTCATAATGCATTTGTTTAGTAATATGTAACATCACATACTTTGTTATATTCAAATTTAATAAAAAGAATTTCGATATTGAGAATAACTAAAAGTAGTTATTAACAAAAAAAGCCCATAATGTTAGTAATGAAAGTCTTAGGAATTATTTCACATAAAGTAACAGTCTTTAATCTTTTCTCTAGCTTCTATTCATCGCTTTCTTTATTCTAAATTCTGCCTTCTATTTTCTGTTTTCTATCTTTGCATCATTACGCACATTGATACTAAATAAAAAATGAAATTTAAAGCAGTACTATTCGACCTGGACGGAACACTTGTAAACTCTCTAATTGACATTGCCGATTCTATAAATAAGGTGCTTCAGGAAAATCAGTTACCTACTCATAGTTATGAAGTGATTAATAATTTTATAGGTAGTGGTCTTCGGGTTTTAGTCACCAAAGCGCTTCCGGAATCACATAGAAATGAAGAAAATATCGAAAAGTTTTTTCAAGACATGATGCTTCACTATAGAGACAATTGTACTAATAAAACGATTGTTTATGAAGGAATTGTCGAACTTTTAGAAGAACTAAAATCCAGAAATATCAAAATGGCTATCTTATCGAATAAAGCTGACGAACTGACTAAAAAAATTGGTCTTACTTTATTTCCTGATTATTTTGACATCGTAGCAGGTTTGAAAAGTGAGGCTACCAAGAAACCAAATCCCGAAGCAGCTATCAGAATCTGTCATGATTTAGAATGTACTACCGAAGAAGTTCTTTATGTTGGTGATTCTGATATTGACATGCAAACCGCTAAAAATGCTAAGATGTATGCTGTAGGGGTTACTTGGGGATACCGCCCGGAAGAAGAATTATTGTCCGAAGGCGCTCAATCCATCATCAGTCACCCATTAGAATTAATTGAACTTTTATAGTTGAAGGAAAAAAACATGAAATACAAATGTATCATTTTTGATTGTGACGGAGTTCTGGTAGACAGCGAAGCCATTTCTATTGGCACTTTAGTAAACATGGCTAAAATTCACGGAGCAATCCTGGATGAAACCGAAGCGCACCAATTATTCTTAGGAAAATCCCTGCAATTTTGTTTTGATTATATTGCTGAATTAGCCAAAAAAAAATTACCTGACACTTTTGAAGAAGAATTCAGAACCTGTACTTTTAATGCTTTTCAGAAAGAATTGAAACCAATTAAAGGAATTCATGAACTGCTAGCCAAAATTGATGTTCCAATAGCTGTAGCTTCTAATGGTCCTGCTGATAAAATAAGACTGAACTTAACAACAACTAAATTAATCGATAGGTTCGAAGGAAATATTTTTAGTGCCTACGATATTAACAGCTGGAAACCCAATCCCGAACTTTATCTGCATGCAGCTAAAACTATGGGATTTAAAGTTAAAGACTGCGTGGTTATAGAAGACAGTCCGGCGGGAGTTCAGGCAGCTTTAACAGGAGGTTTTGACGTTTTTGGTTTTACTAATCATGCTAATTTAGACGCTTTACAGCAAATGAATATTCCATTATTTGATGATATGAGCCAACTTGATTTACTTTTACAATAAATATTTAAAATATTAAGAATGACTACACATCTGGCTTTACTTCGCGGGATTAATGTTTCCGGGCACAACATGATAAAAATGGATGCTTTGCAAAAAATGCTTGAAAATATGGGGTTTACAAATGTAAAAACCTATATCCAAACAGGAAATGTATTTGTAACTACCGAAGAAGAAAACCCTGCCGCCGTAGGTTTCAAAATCAAACAGGAGATTTTTAAGACTTTTGGACATGATGTTCCTGTTGTGGTGATTAACAAATCAGATTTAGAAGCCTGTCAAAAAAACAATCTTTTTCTACAGGAAAACAATCCTGATACTAAGAAACTTTATGTTGCTTTTGTATCCATGGAATTGCATAAAGACCGTATTCACGACCTCAAAATGAGTGCTGTTAAACCTGATGAAGTTCATATTGACCAAAATAAAATCTTCATCAAATATGCGGTTTCTGCTGGAAAAACCAGACTGGATCAAAAATATATTGAAAAAAAGCTCAATCTTACTGCTACAATCCGGAATTGGAATACGGTTACACAATTATTAAAAATGTATGAAGAGTTGGAACAATTGTAAACAACAGTAATAATATGATTGATTTTTAATCCAAAAAATAAGATTCTGATAAAAAGCAGCTCATCAATTTTCAAATCAATAAAAACACTTAAAACCAAGTAATTTAATCTTCAAAATAAGTATTAATACTTATTTTTTAAATACATTTGTTCCATTCAAACCTGAGTTCAACTCATCAAATAATGCACAAATGAGAGGAATTACTACTGATTGCAGCAGTTGCATCAACAGCAATTGTTTTATAAAAAAACATTTACATCTGGAAAAAATGCAGGATTTTGTATTGGAGAAAACCAATTATACCTGTAAAAAAGGACAACAATTCATGATTGAAGGTGCTCCTATTCAAGGCTTGTATTTTATTTATAAAGGAAAAGTAAAGGTTTTAAAAACGGGAATTTACGGTAAAGAACAAATAGTTCGCCTTACTACTGATGGAGATACTTTAGGATTTAGAGGATTTGGAACAAGTAACCGCTACTTGATTGCGGCTTCAGCAATTGAAGATACGGTATTATGTAATTTCAGCAATGATATCATGCATGCCATTCTAAAATCAATTCCGGAATTTACTTATGACATGATGCTTTTTTACGCTGAAGAATTAAATAAAAGCGAAAACAGAGTCAAAAAAATTGCCCAAATGAATGTTCGCGAACGTGTAATTGACATTTTATTGTACTTACTTAAAAAATTTGGTCATACAAACAATTTACTCAATATCAATCTTTCAAGAAAAGAAATCGCCGATTTTGCCGGAACTACTGATGAACAGGTAACAAGGATTCTGTCCAGCCTGAAAAAAGAAAACGCCATTAAAATTGTCAATAAAAAAATTGGAATACTACAAGCAGATAAATTAAAATCTGAAATTATAGAACATAAATAAAATTATTCCAGAGCCTTTAAAATTGCTTTTCTTTTTATTTTTCCGCTGGCTGTCTTTTCAAATACCGGAACAAAAAATATTTCTTTTGGTTTTTCAAATTTAGCTAAAACAGCAAACACAGATTCAGCAATCTCTTGTTTTTTTCCCTCGACAACTAATACTAATTTTTCTCCTAAAACTGCGTCAGGAATACCGCCTATGAAAAAAGCAGAGTTAATTTTGTCTGCAAGTTTATCTTCTATTTGCTCCGGAATAAGTTTTATTCCACCGCTGTTTACCACATTATCAATACGTCCCAAAAGTACAAATTGTCTCTCATTAAGCAGTTCTACCAAATCATTTGTAAACAAATGCTCCTCACTCACTAACGGTGCATTAATAACTAAACAGTCTTTTTCATTTTGATAAATACTAACATGAGGCAGGACAGAAAACGCCTGTTCTCCCACTTTTTTAGCTGCAATATGAGTAATTGTTTCGGTCATTCCATAGGTTTCATAAGCTGTTGAATTAGTATTTACTAGCTTTTTTACCAGAGAATCATTGAGTTTAGCTCCGCCAATGATAAGTTTTTTTACTTTATGTAGTTCGGTTAATGAATTTTCAATCTGAAGTGGTACCATCGCTGCAAAATCATAATTTTTGTTCAGGTTTGCCAGCGGATTTGAAGTTGGTTCTACCACATCTATGGCTAATCCTAAAATAAAACTTCTGACCAGCATCATTTTTCCGGCTATAAACTGTACAGGTAAACAACATAAAGCAGTATCTCCGGGTTTTAAACCAAAAAAATCCCCCGTTGCTAATGCCGAATTTACCAATGCCTGCTTATTTTTTCTGATAAGTTTAGGAATTCCTGTGGTTCCGGAAGTCTGTAAATCAATATAAGATTTTTCATCAAACCAGTCCAGCAAAAAATCACCCATTGATTTTTCATATTCAGTGCCTTCTTTAATCAAGTAATAAGCTGCAATTTGTAACTCCTTATTATTTAAATGGACACCGTTGAATTTAAAAAAATTGTGAATGTTTTTATAGGTAACTTTTTTCATGATTATTGGTTTACATTGATGCTTCCTGTGAGTTTTTCTTTCCAGTTATACCAGCGGTATTTTCTACTAAATATAAATAAAAGCACTGGATAAACCACTACAACCGGCAAAATAATATCATAGCCGGTCTGAGGTTCTGATAAATCTTTAAAAATGGAATCGGTCTGAAAAGCTGACCAGTCAGAGGTGATTAATAAAGCTCCAATGAGATTATTTGCTGCATGAAACCCCAAGGCTAATTCCATTCCCTCATCCATTAAAGTAATAACTCCTAAAAACAATCCGGTTCCTATATAATAGACAAAAATGATATTGCCTATTTTTGAAACTTCAGGATTAAAAAGATGCATCCCACCAAATATCAATGATGTCATCACTAGAGGAAACCATTTATTCTTAGCCAGATTACCAAATCCCTGCATTAAATAACCTCTGAAAATATATTCCTCTGTACTGGTCTGAACAGGAACCAGCGCAACAGCAATCAGCAATAAAACTGCAAACGGAATGGGTTTAAAATTCAGCACATACAAAGTGGGATTGAACAAATAAAAAATAAATGTTGACACAACTGAAAAAACAGCCCAGATCCCAAAAGAAAAGAAGACTCTGTTCCAGTCTACTTTTTTTCTGGAAGTAGTCACTGACAGTAACGTTTGCTTATGCAAAAATTTAACAACTAACCAGATTGCTGTAAAAGCAAATACAAATGAAATCAGAATTAAAAAGAAAGTGAGATTGGGTTCAAAAAAATGCATTATTTCCGCATTCGTTGCCGGATAGCTTTCCCCACTGATAAAAATCTTTGCAATTACAGCCAGTAATAAAGGAATTTGCCCCATAAAAGAAGCAAATATAATGAGTAACGAACCCAATAAATATTTCCAAAATCTATTTTCCGAATGAATTCCCTGCTCTATAAACATTTATTTTATGAATTAAAGTAATACTATTAAACTTTCAAAGGCTATTTTTGTACCTCGAAAATACCTCTTTTATTTTAAATCTTAACAAACTATTCAAATGATTGAAGTTTATCATAATCCGCGTTGCGGAAAATCAAGAAACTGTCTGGCATTTTTAGAAAATACAAATCAGGAGTATAAAATCATCAAATATCTGGAAGAAACACCTGATGCAGAACAAATTAAAGATTTACTTAAAAAACTCCATTTAAAGCCTGTTGAGTTAGTACGCCAAAAAGAAAAAGTCTGGATTGAAAATTTTAAAAACATCAAAATGACCGATAAAGCAATTATTCAGGCAATGATTGATTACCCTATTTTAATTGAAAGACCGATTATTATCAGAGGAAATGAAGCAATTATAGCTCGCGAGACTGATAAAATCGACGCTTTTTTTAAAGACAGCTCTTTACTTTAACATTATTTTAATATATAGAGCTTAAACCATCTTCCTTTTTTAGACTCCTACCAAAAAACATTAAAAAAAAATAAAAATGCGACAACCATTAAGATTCATTTTAAGTCTCACTTTCTTTTTTACCTGCCTAAGCAGCTTTGCTTCAACAGGAGATCCTGTGACGGAACCTGCAAAAGAAAAAGTAAAAATTTCAGGGACTGTAATTGAAAAAGTAAGCAAACAACCTCTTGAATACGCCACAGTAACAATTACAGATTCAAAAAATCCAAAAGCAATTACTGGCGGAATTACCAACTCAAAAGGTAATTTTTCTATCGAAGTAACTCCCGGAATTTACAATATAAAAATAGAATTCATTTCTTTTAAAGCCATTGAATTCAACCAAAAAGATCTTCAAAAAAATACCGATTTAGGAACAATCGCCCTTGTTGAAGATGCTGCACAATTAGACGAAGTAGTTATTCGGGCTGAAAAATCAACGGTTGAAATTAAGCTGGACAAAAAAGTCTACAATGTAGGTCAGGATATGATTGTAAAAGGAGGAACAGTAAGCGATGTACTTGAAAACGTACCTTCGGTAACTGTTGATGTGGAAGGAAACGTAAGTTTACGTGGAAACGAAAACGTACGTATTTTTATTGACGGTCGTCCTTCTAACTCTTTAAATATGGCTGAGGCTTTACGCCAAATTCCGGCTGACGCTATTGATAAAGTTGAAGTTATCACTAATCCATCGGCACGTTATGATGCAGAAGGTGGTGCTGGAATTCTAAACATTGTTTTGAAAAAAGGAAAAAACCTTGGTTTCAACGGAAGTTTTATTGCTTCAATTGGAAATCCTGAAACTTATGGGGCAAGTGCTAATTTGAATTATAAAACCGAAAAATTAAATTTCTTTACTTCTACAGGGTACGATTACAGAACAAGTGAAGGAACAGGTTTTACTAATTCGACTAATTTAAACAGAGAAACTAAGGAAATCATTGGATACAATTATGAAGACAAAAATACAGAACGTATCCGAAAAGGAATTTCTACAAGAACAGGAGTAGAATGGACTGTGGCTCCTAATACTTACTGGACTAATGCAATCAGTTATCGAGACAGCAGAGGTTCAAATAATGATTTAGTAAACTACAATTCCTTTGATGCAAATAATAACTTTGTATCAACACGCTACCGTTTAAGCGAAGGAGATGACAATGGAAAAGATTTAGAATATGCTTCTAATTTTCTGAAAAACTTCAACGATGAAGGTCATAAATTAACGATAGACTTTTCATATTCAACTGACAGAGATAATGAAAGTTCAATAATTACTGACGAAACCATTTATAGCGGAAATCCCGCTACTTTTGATGAAACTTTAAACAATCAAAAACAGAAACAATATCAGATACAGGCTGATTACGTATTACCGATTGGTGAAGGCAGTCAGTTTGAAGCAGGTTACAAAGGAAACTTTAACAACCTGGATAGTAATTACAGCGTGAATACTGATGATACAGGAAGCCCTATAGAAGGTTTTCTTTCGAACACCTTAGAATACAATGAACGCATCAATGCTTTATATACACAATATGGTTTTAAAGTTAACAAATTCTCTTACTTATTTGGTTTACGTTGGGAAGACACTCAAATCGATGTTAATTTATTAGACACAAATAATTTCAATACTAAGAAATACAACAATTTTTTCCCTAGTGCCTTTGTAAACTATGAAATATCCGATGAAAGTAGTGTTTCCTTAAGCTATAGTAAACGTTTGTCCAGACCCAGAGGACGTTTCCTAAATCCTGCGACTAACTATTCCAGTAATATCAATTTGTTTAGAGGAAATCCTGATTTAGATCCATCATTTACTGATAAATTTGACTTGGGTTATCTAAAAAAATGGGAAAAAGTAACTTTTAGTACTTCTATGTATTTTGAAAATACTAAAGATGTATTCTCTTTTGTACGTACTGAAACAGGAGATTACGTAGGAGACAATCCGGTAATATTAAGCAGCCCAATCAATTTAGCTAAGGAACAGCAATTCGGTTTCGAATTTACTTTAAATTACAGTCCGTTTAAGGTTTGGAAAATCAACAGTAGTTTCAATCTTGCTAATACAAAAACGACAGGAAATTATACTTATACAAACATAAATAATGAAGAAATAACGCAAAACTTAAACAATGAAACTTTCTCCTGGTTTTCAAGAGTAAACTCTCGTTTGACACTTCCGTTCAAAATTGACTGGCAATTATCCGGAATGTATTTTGGTCCAAGAAATACCGCTCAGGGAAAAAGTTTAGGAAATTATGTGGTGAACACTGCTTTTAGCAAAGACATTTTAAAAGACAACGCTACTATTGCTTTCAATATCAGTGATGTTTTTAATTCGAGAAGAATGAAATCACAAACTAATCTGGAAAGTGTGATGTCATACAGTGAATTTCAATGGAGAAAAAGACAAATTAACCTGTCGTTTACATATCGTCTGAATATGAAGAAAACAGACAAAGATAAAAATATGCCTAAAAATAATAATGGTGATGATGCCGGAGGCGGAGAATTCCCAGGATAATACGACTAAAAAAGACTCGCCAAAAACGAGTCTTTTTTTTTTAAACAGCTTTGCATAAAAAAAGGATTCGTGAAAGCGAATCCTTTTTTATTTAACAATCAATACTTATAGTGACTGTTGTTTTTTTGCTCTCTTTTCTTTGAATCTTTCCCATGTAGCACCTCCTACCCAATAGGATACGAAACTAACTAGAAAGAACATTAACCAGAATCCCATTGTAAGGATGGTTAAGAAAAGTAAAAAGCCTAAATACTGTGAAAATTCAAACATGTTTTCCGGAATTTTGAATGTAGCCACAAATGTAACAGTTAATTTTTTTCTTAGCAATAAAAACCACACTCAATTTTCATAAAAATACATTTATCCGTACATTTAAGGTTTATTTTGATTTCCGGAAGCTGTTTCCTGCTGTCCACTGTATCTTTTATGTCTTAAAGAAAGACATAAAAGGATGACGTTTCCATCAGGGCTAGGATACTCCATTTCAAAAAGCAATTTTTTTTAAAAAATTAAAAGTAAATAATATTATGAAATTCCGAATTGAAAAAGATACACTGAGCGAAGTACAAGTCCCAGCCGATAAATACTGGGGAGCACAAACAGAACGTTCCCGAAATAACTTTAAAATAGGCGCTCCGGCTTCGATGCCAAAGGAAATCATAATGGGTTTCGCATATTTAAAAAAAGCCGCAGCTTATACTAATTGTGATTTAGGGGTTTTGAGCACCGAAAAAAGAGATGCCATTGCCACAGTATGCGATGAAATTTTAGAAAGAAAATTAGACGATCAATTTCCGTTGGTTATTTGGCAAACCGGTTCCGGAACACAAAGCAATATGAACGTAAATGAAGTGATTGCTAACAGAGCACAAGTACTGAAAGGATTTGAAATTGGCGAAGGAGAACCATTCATCAAAGCCAATGACGATGTGAATAAATCACAATCTTCTAATGACACCTTCCCTACTGCCATGCATATTGCCGCTTACAAAGCAATTGTAAACACAACTATTCCGGGAGTTGAAAAATTGCGAAATACATTAGATGCCAAAGCAAAAGAATTTAAAAACGTTGTAAAAATAGGACGTACACACTTGATGGACGCCACTCCGCTCACTTTAGGACAAGAACTTTCGGGCTATGTAGCGCAATTGAATCACGGTTTAAAAGCACTTAAAAACACCTTAGCTCATTTATCGGAAATTGCTTTGGGAGGAACTGCCGTAGGAACAGGATTAAACACACCCGAAGGTTATGATGTGAAAGTAGCCCATTATATTGCTCAGTTTACAGAACTGCCATTTATAACAGCCGAAAATAAATTTGAAGCCTTAGCCGCTCATGACGCTATTGTAGAATCACATGGCGCACTGAAACAACTGGCAGTTTCTCTAAACAAAATTGCCAATGATATCCGAATGCTGGCTTCGGGACCACGCTCTGGAATTGGCGAAATCCTGATTCCTGAAAACGAACCTGGTTCTTCCATAATGCCGGGAAAAGTAAATCCTACGCAATGCGAAGCTTTAACAATGGTTTGTGCTCAGGTGATGGGAAATGATATAGCCATAAGTGTAGGCGGTATGCAGGGACAATATGAACTGAATGTTTTCAAACCCATGATGGCCGCTAACTTTCTGGAATCGGCGCGATTATTAGGAGATGCCTGCAGTTCTTTTGATGAACATTGTGCCCAAGGGATTGAACCTAATTACAAACGTATAAAAGAATTAGTAAACAATTCACTAATGTTAGTTACTGCATTAAACACTAAAATTGGTTACTACAAAGCCGCCGAAATCGCACAAACCGCACATAAAAACGGAACCACTCTTAAAGAAGAAGCCATTCGTTTGGGGTATGTAACTGCTGAAGATTTTGATAACTGGGTAAAACCCGAAGATATGGTTTGAGTTAATGGTGAATTATTAATTATTAGTTGTTAAGTAAATCACCTAAGGTTTTTATCATAAAAAAGAGCTTTCTACATTTTTATAGAAAGCTCTTTTCATTTATAATTAACAATTTACAATTTACAATTCACCATTACTAACAAAGTCCTGTAAATAACTAAATCTAGGAGTTAATTTACCGTTTTCAGTTACTTTTGCGCGAGCTAAAACACCATCTTTGTCATCGTCAAAAAAAGCAGGCATCACTTTTTCCAGAAACATTTCGCCAAAACCTTCGCTGGCATCTTTAGGTAAGGCACAAGGCAGATTATCCACTGCCATAACCACTATTGCTGCAGGATGAAACAGATCAACTTCCTTATTTTCTATGGGTAAATAACCATAAAAAGGTTCTTCGATAGTAGAGCATCTCAATGTACTGGCTATAGGTCCGTTTAAATCACAGGAAATATCAGCAACAACTTTTATTTTACAGTCTTTGGATTGCAGCATTTGCTGTGTCAGAATCTTTGGCGCTTCATTCGCATAAAAATGTCCTGTAATTACAATATCCGAAACCTTTGTAAAACGTTCAAAATTACTTTCATATTCCTTAGGATTTTGAAAAAAATCGGCTATTTCTAACACAGCTCCGTCTTTTCTTTTATTGTAATCTAAAGCATCAATTTGAACATAAACAGGCTGCGTATAATTCTTAGTTAAATAATTATCCACCGTAACCGGTTTTACTTTTATAGCATCCAAAATCTCTTTTACTCCTCCTCCTACTTTTCCCGTTCCGGTAACAACAAATTTTATTGGCGGTAAAACTATTCTTTTTAAATGACGGATTAAATCTTCTTTCCCGGAAAGAGTTTCCACTTTAGGCAATTTATATAATTCAAATTTTAGCCCAAAAGCGCGAATACTATTGTAAGCACCTACCATTCCTGCATAGCGACCAAAACCAATAAGGCGATTATTTTTTGCATCTACAAGTGTTTCATGGTCATAGAAATCAATATTTTTTTCTAATAAGGCTCGTAATAATCCTCTGTTATGAACCTGTTTTTTGATAGTATGCGAAAAAAAGAAATACGATTTGTTGGGAATCAAATTTTCTACAGGAACTTCTTTTACTCCCAATAGCACATCACAATCTTTAATATCAGACACCACCTCAATTCCTGCATTTTGATATTCTAAGTCACTAAATACCCTTACAGGCGAACTTTGAACTACAATTGTAATTTCGGGGTAAAGTGATTTGATCTTTACTAATTCATCGGGAGAAAATACTACTCTTCTGTCAGGAGGATTTTTACTTTCTTTTATTATTCCAAATTTCATATACTGTTATACCTTTAATTTCAAGACATTATTTTACTTCCTAATTACGCAGGAGATTTATTTTACAAAAAAACAACAAAAAAACATTAGAAGCTGAATCCCAAAAACATAGAAAAAAGGACATTTAAAAAGTTTCAAAAAATTCTGTTAACATTAAAAAAAACAAAGAACAAAAGCATTTGATTCTATATATTTGCCCCTATACCCTTAAAATAATGATTTCTGTAAAAAAGACAAATATACTACAAATACTGCTTCTTCTTTTAATTTTGAATTCTTGTAAACAAAAGAACAAAGAAGCTGTGCTTTCTGATGAAAAGCCAAAAGACACCATGCCTCACATGGAGCCTCCTGCAAAAAAACTCCCTAAGTTAACGGCACAATATACCAATTCTAAAAAAAATGCAATAGAAAATTTTTACAATAAAAACTGGCGTAACAACAGTATGAACGGCAGTTTTCTTGTGGCTCAAAATGGACAGATTATTTTTGAAAAATATGATGGTATGGCTGATTTTCGTGATGAAAGACCTATAACAGCTACTACCCCGCTTCATTTAGCATCTGTGAGTAAAATTTTAACTGCTTCAGCAATTTTAAAATTAATAGATGCTAAAAAAATTAGTCTGGATCAGAAAGTAAATACTATCCTGCCTACTTTTCCTTTTCCGGAAGTAACCATTAAAACACTTTTAAATCATCGTAGCGGAATGCGCAACTATGCTTATTTTACCGATAAAAATGATGGGGTCTGGGACAGACATAAAATTTTGACTAATCAGGATATTCTTGATTTAATGGCAACCAAAAAAATTGGATTAGAGTCCAGAACCGACAGCAGATTTAGTTATTGCAACACTAATTATGCCATATTGGCACTTATTATAGAAAAGAAAACCGGTCTTAGTTATAAAAATGCTATGCAACGCATGATTTTTAAACCATTGGGAATGAATCACACCTATGTTTTTGATTATGAAAAAGATAAAGATACCGCTGTGACTTCCTATAAAGGTAATAAAATAGAAATAGGTAAAGATTATCTGGATGCTGTTTATGGAGATAAAAATATTTATTCAACACCAAGAGATTTATTAAAATTTGACCTTGCCCGAAATTCACCTGATTTTTTAAGTCCTGAACTATTAAAATTGGTTTATACTCCTTTTAGTCAGGAATATAAAGGCGAAAAAAATTACGGACTTGGGATTAGAATGATTAATTGGGAAACCGGACAAAATTTCTATTTTCATAACGGATGGTGGCATGGTAATACTTCTTCTTATATAACATTATTAAAAGAACATGTAACTATCATTGCGCTCTCAAATAAGTTCACTACAAAAACTTATCAGGTTAGAAAACTAGCTCCTTTATTTGGTGATTATCCATTCAAATTAGGCAACGACGAAAAAGAGGAATAATTTTTGTATTAACAAACCTGATCAATAGTGATATTAGTATAAAAATTGTATATTCGCGCACTCAAATTTTTTCTTTTTGAGTCCAAAAGAAACTGGGGTCGACTGGTTTTGACAGCAAGTCGAATTGAACAGTAAGCACGTCGAGCATTGAGACCTTGCTCGTAAATATAAGATCTCGAACTTTTACACGGCGAAAATAACTACGCTTTAGCTGCATAATCCGAATTATAGTACGATTACGCCACGTCCCTACAAGGTAGGGAAGCTGGATTCTCCTTGAAAGCCTTGGTTTATGGCGGTCAGTACAGGGGAACCGTAAAAATAGACCTAGATTTCCATAAGCTTCGGGTGGTTTTCGAAAATTAAGAAGCTAAGTAGTTTGTGGCTGTTTCTGGCCTGGCAAACTATCGAAAATTCAATCAGGAAATAAGCGTGTAGAAAGCTCTTTAGTTGCTTGTTTGGACCCGGGTTCGATTCCCGGCGACTCCACTGGATGGGATGATTGGAAAATCATCCCTTTTTTTATCATACAAAAGCAATCCTTTTTCCTTCATTAACAAGTGATTACAAGATAATACATCAATCATTGTAGGTGTTCGATAGATACCATCCTGATAGTATAAATTGCTGTCGAACACCAGTTTTACAAATTCTCTTTTTTGAATAATATCTGCTTGTAAGTATATATTTTTCATATCC
Organism: Flavobacterium sp. ARAG 55.4; assembly: GCF_051846875.1. NCBI lineage: Bacteria > Pseudomonadati > Bacteroidota > Flavobacteriia > Flavobacteriales > Flavobacteriaceae > Flavobacterium > Flavobacterium sp. ARAG 55.4. The sequence goes on from NZ_JBPYCT010000013.1 coordinate 152,249, forward strand.
CCTAGCATATCTAAATTTTTCTGTAAAATTGTATAAGCATTACTTTCAAACTTACCCAGTCGTTCAATTGCACTTTTACAAGAAAAAATAGTATTACTATAAGAAGAATACCACCTGTCATAAGTATCCTTGGATATTTCATTTTTAATCCATTTCTCTTCAACCGAAAACATCTTTTGCTGAGTTTCTTCAAGAATAAGTTTCTTCTCTATTATTTTGTCTTTACTAGCTTTCAAATTTTCTTCTATAGCTTTATTTGTTGACTGTTTTATCTCTAACAATCTATTTTTGGGAAGACTCATTAATTCCCAAATTTCTAAAAGCTGTTTATGAGCTTTTATTGCACTAATATTATTATGCTTCGAAAATTTACATTTGTAATAATGAAAATATTTTCCTGATTTACTTCTTGACGGAGCTCCTGTCAAATAATTACCACAATGACACTTTAGAATACCCCTAAGAGGAAGATCTTCATCTAAAACAGTTCTAATCTTTTCTGGTTTCTTCATTTTACTCTGTACAAGCTGCCAAGTTGCAGTATCTATAATTGCTTCATGAATCGCGGGAAATATTCCTCCAGGATATTCTTTATAACCTTGTACTTGTAACATTCCTGCATAAACAGGATTTGCCAAAATTCTTTCGACAGCCGTATTTCCTCTTTTAGGAAAACCAAGAGCACGAGCTTTTTCTTTTATTATGTAAAGTGGTGTATCATGTAAAAAAGCATCGTAAATAAATTTTACAATTTTAGCCTCTGTCTCATCAATAACTAATTTTCGTTCTTTTCCTTCTCCTAATTTCACATATCCAAACGGAGGTTTAATACCTATATAACGCCCCTCTTTTGCTCTTGCGGTATAAAGCCCTCCTCTAATTTTGATACTTCTATTAATATTATCCTCTTCAGCAAGCAGAAGTTGCAAACCTGCTCTGAAAAAACTTCCCGGTGTATCATAATCAAATGTGATTCCTTCAGTTACACTAACTACCTGAATATTGTATTTTCTTTGAAGTGTTTTCACCATACTCATTGCCTCACCAGCATCCCTACTGAACCTATCCATCTGATCCACCAAAAGATAGTCAACACTTTTAAAATGTTTCGAAATAAACTCTTGAAGTTTTATAAAATCTGGTCTATCAAATGTCTTTGCACTTCTACCTCTATCAATAAAGGTGTCAACCAATTCAACATTGTTAAATTTCAACCATTGATCAGTATAAAGTTCTTGTCTTTCAATAGAACCATTACTTTGTCCCAACTGACTAAATCTTAAATATCTAATCGCTCTTTTCATTTAACTCATTTAATGTTATGGCAACAATAATTTCAATTAGTAAATTTACAAAATTTTGTTCCCTTTTCTCTTCAAAATCCTTTTTTAACTCTTTTATCTTTCCATCTATCAATACTTTATCATTTTCGCTCATCTTTATCCTCCATATCTTTCCACGCAAAAAAATATTTTGCATTGTTAATTATTTATATATGTATTCATAAATAAATTTAACAGTTACATAATCTAACAGGAAATCATGGCTTATTAAGTCTTATTTTGGCTACTTCTGGCATATAAGACATAGACTCAAATCCTCAAAGCACATTTATTCATGCGCTCCGCTCCTTCACAAAAGAGCTTAATCGGATCCCTAATAAAAGCATCTTGAAAAATCCAAATCTTCTCCCAAACAGTATTTTTCAAGATCCTTTTACATGGCTTTTGTAGCCACAAAATTTAAAAACCCAACCTAATCAATACAACTTTTTTGATTTCATTCAATATCATTTCATCACTTCCACGTCTTTTTTAATCAAGAATCTGCATGCTTTATTTTATTTCAAGAGCAAAGGTATTCTAGTGTTCTTAACGCAGGAACAAGGTCAAGCTCTACGGGTTTGCCAAAAAATCTCCACCCATCCGGGTTGTATTTGTTTGACAAAACCTTGCTCCTGCTAAACACTAACCTTTTATGCTCCTGAAACGAAACAAAGCATACTCCGACTCTTTAGACGAATAAAAAAAAATGTCAATAATGGAAAACAAAAGCATTAGAAATGGTAATAGAGTGAAACGAAACAGCTCCTCCTCTCATTACCGAATAAATAAAATAAAATTTAACTCTAAAAAGTAAAGATTATGAACATCATCGGAAGACTGACAAGGGATGCGGAAGTACGCACAACTTCAAAAGAAAAACAAGTAGTCAACTTTTCAGTAGCTACTAACGACAGCTATCGTAACAAACAAGGCGAACGCATAGAACAAACTACCTATTTTGATTGCTCCTACTGGATAAGCCCAAACGTGGCGAAGGTACTCACTAAAGGTACTTTGGTAGAACTTACAGGTAGAGTTAGTACAAGACCGTGGACAGCCAATAACGGAGAATTAAGAGCAAGTTTAAATTTCCATACTTCAACTATCAAATTGCATGGAGGCGGTAAGAAAACAGAAAACGTTCAGACAAGCACCAACGAACAGAAAACCAAAACTCCAAATCAGGAGACTGGAGACGATTTACCATTCTAACACAATTCATTTAATCTTTTCAAATTTTAAAATCTCAATATCATGGCACATAATTTAAATTTCAATGAAGAAACTAGACGTTATTCTTTTTTAAGCGTTCAGGAAAAAGCATGGCACGGTTTAGGACAAATTGTACAAGATTATCCCACAAGTGTAGAAGCAATCCAACATGCAGGACTGGATTATGAGGTAATCAAAAGTCCGCTATACACTAAAGGTTCAGGAATTATTGAAAATACAAACAGCATAGAAATTAGAGACAACGAACTAAACGTACCTAATTATTTTGCTACTATACGCACTGATAACAACACCGTTTTGGGTGTGGTGGGCAAAGATTACCATATCGTACAGAATCGGGAGGCTTTTAGTTTTTTTGATGCTATTGTTGGAGGAACTGACGGAATCTTATACGAGACCGCAGGAGCTTTAGGAAATGGAGAGCGTATTTTCATAACTGCAAAACTGCCTGATTATATCCGTGTGGGTAATGGCGATGATGTAACAGAAAAATATATTTTTCTCACCACTTCGCACGATGGTAGCGGAAGTATTACCGCAGCCTTTACCCCTGTTCGAATTGTTTGCCAAAATACACTTAACGCTTCACTTCGCAATATGAGTAACGTGGTACGCATTCGCCATACTTCGGGAGCTAAACAACGTTTGGACAATGCCCACAAAGTAATGGGATTGGCAAACGAGTTCAGCAACCAATTAGAAAACATCTTCAATGACTGGGCAAAAGTAAAAGTAAGTGATAAGGAGGTTGAAAAATTGATACAGTTGGCACTTTGTCCCAATAAAGAAACCCTAGAGCATATCAAAAAAGGGAATGAAGACGAAATATCGACCGTGTTCAAAAATACTGTTGAAAGTGCTTTTGCTTATGCCATGACTAATGAGACCCAACAGATGGAAACTACAAAAGGGACATTATTTGGAGCTTATAACGCTGTTACTGGATACTACCAAAATGTACGCAATTATAAGGATGATGAAGCCAAATTACAATCCATTGTATTAGGTGGTACGGCACAGATAAAGTCCCAAAAAGCATTCGAACTATGTAGCTCATTTGCAAAAATTGGTGCGAACGCTATCAACATAAATTTTTTGATGAATGGAAGTAATTGATTTGAACGGTTACGCTATTGAGGTAACCGACCTTGATGAAGCTATCAAAATAACGGCAGAATACAAAGACTACCAACAAGAGGGTAACGATTTTTCAGATTTCAATGAAAGACAAAAAGCCTATTGGCTGGATATGCACGAAAAGTTAACAGCAATTAAAAACGGATTAAACAACACTTTAAAAATTTAAAAGATGAATACTAATTTTTTCAATCAGATAGCAGAATTAGAAATCACTGGCGATTTACAGCTAACTATATCAAGAGCAGTAGAAAACAAACTTGTCGTTTCTATTCTACTGCAAAACGAACAATGCGGAGACAATGCCAAACAACTAATCCCACCTCTTAATCTTAGAGGGACAGCAGAAGAACTAGACGAGGGATTTTTTGAAAGTATTGCAGTACCCTTACAAACTGCTTCGGGTTTAATGGTCAATATGGAAGCCTATATGAAGCAATTGGAAAATGCCCAAAAACAATCGGCAATGGAAAAGGAAAAAACCGATAAGGAGAAAAAAGCAAAGGACGAAAAAGAAAAGAAATACAAAGAAGCTATGGCAAAGGCGGATGAATTGGACAACGATGGCAAACCCCGTGATGCCTGGATGAAAGTACCTAATCCTAACGATTATCCTGAATATGCCGAAGCCATACACAAACGTAAAAAAGAACTATCCGATAAATTCGCTTCGCCTAGTCTTTTCGGAGCAGAGCAAGAAAATGTTTAACGTCTAAATTGAATCATTATGTTATTAGCCACACAATTAGAAAGAGTATTTCTGTTTAACGATAAAGGACAAGAAATCAAACTCACAGACCCCGAACCAAAATGGAGTGTACAAGCCGTGTTAAACTTTTATTCGAATACTTATCCCATCCTTACAACTGCAAAAATTAGCACACCTGTAATAAAGGATGATATGGTACAATACCGCTTTGAAAGTACTATAGGGACAAAAGGTTAAACCAAAAATTATAAAAAATGACTTATGCAATCACATATCATAGCGGGTACGATACAGCTACCCAAAGAATCCAAACAAAAGCAACTACACCGTCAATTAGGAGAGTTCGCAAACTGGATGAAACGAACAAAGGATGCAAACGAAATCCGCAAGGACAAACAGCAGTCCGTACCAGTACCAATGTTGCCAATGGTTTTTTAAGAACTTCATTCCTGCCAGTTTTGGCAGAAACGAAAACTGCACAAGCTTGTAAGAAAACAGCAAACACGGAAAGAGATTTTTACCAATCTCTTTCCCAACTTGCAACACATTATAATATTAACCCCATTCACACCCAACCTTTTGGTTATCCATACAATATCGCTTTGGCTTTATGGGACACCAAAGAAAAACTAAAAGATAAGGTGAGGGATTGGGAAGAAATCAAACTCGTACAGGATAACCAAAAAACTTTTTTTACAAGTGAAGAACGATACAATACTAACTCTACACTTTATTATATTCCAGTAGTACCGCTTTACCGTTTGTTAAAAAACAATAAACGAAAACACAGTGCACAGCTTTTATTATCGGTTTGTAGTTATCTCTATCATAGTGTCAACATACCTTATTATAGACAGGAAAATAGTTTTCTTTATTATCAATACGAGATGTTAAAAGAATGGCAACTAACTGATGATGATTCCGAAGAAACATCCATTTATTTGAGTGAATTCGAACAAGCAGAATCGATTGGCGACAAAATGGAACAAAAAATCTTCAATACTGCCAATTTAACTTTTTTCAAAAAACGATTGAACCGCTTTAAAAGTACGACCGTTTTTGAACAAGATTGTTTAAAATTAGCTCAAGAAGCCTATGCCCTTTTAGAGCAATATCCAAATGAAAATGTATTTCGAAATGCAAG
>NZ_JBPYCT010000014.1:0-142284 GCF_051846875.1 Flavobacterium sp. ARAG 55.4
ATAGGTCCTAAAGGATTAAGGGATTATTTTAAGAAAGATTCGCTGCAATTTGCCGTTTTGTGGAAACTAAGCCTGGTACTCAAGCACAATTTCTTAGCGCAGCTGGGCGAATACCTGCCGTACCGCTTTGAAACCCTACAGGAAAAAGCCCTAAAAACAGAACTGGCTGATAAAAACGACTATATCCAGAAACTGGAAATCCAGCTCGAAACCTTAAAGGAAATGATACGGAAATAAAACATTTGTAGGATAATTTCATGTATTAGCAAAAAAGTAATAGGCTATTAAAATAGCGCCAATCTACCCTCTTTTAGGTGTATAGGCGCTACTTTGTAGCGAATATATACAAGTTATAAGCCATATTATGAGAACGATACTTAAAGATACATTTGAAACAAATCTTGGTGAAATTGAGTTGTCGATAAAATCTGAATATGAAATACAATATTCGGTCAAAGACAACTTAAAAATTGAAACCGAAAATCATAAAATAGGAGTTCTAGTTACTGATTTAAACGAATTAGAATTTCCGGAAGATATGAAAATCGAAAACTCAAAAGGTTGGAGAATTTATATTGAAAAGAAATCTGAAAAATCTGAAAAACTATATGTCATTTGTAAACTGATAAATAAAAATCCCGATAATACTTGGGACTATAATAGTGGCGAAAATTTAGAAGCTGTTGAAATAGAAAATAAAAAAGAACTGCTACATATTGGAACCGAAGATGCAGAAGCTATGAAATGGCGAGCAGAAAATAATGATTGGTTTCCATTTAGACTAAAAAATGAAATAAGTTTAGAAAAACCTATAACAAATTACATAGATTTTGGTTTTGAAAGTATAATACCAAATTTAGAAATTAATGAAAAATTGTACTTACATTTCTTAATAGCAACACGAAAGAAAACTGAAAAGAATGACAATGAAAATATATCAACTTGGGTTGCAGTTGACAATAGTAAAAAAGAATTAGACGAACTAAATAGAAAATACGGCTTATAACAGCTAGTAAGCAATAGTCGGGAATTAGGCTTAATGGAAAAATGGTTTTGTATTTGGCAAATTAGTGATAACCCACTCTGGCGCTAGTTTGCAACGAGTGCCTACTTACATGAAAAGATAAATTGTAGCGTTTGCAACGCGGTTCACTAAAAAAATAATTCTAAAACAAACAAATCAATGTCTGAGAAATACAAAGTTATTGATAGTACCGTTCCCACTTTTATTACTATAACGGTTGTAGATTGGGTAGATTTATTGGTGAGACCTGTTTATTGCAATATCATAGATGATTCTTTAAATTATTGTATCAAAGAAAAAGGATTGAGCATACATGCTTATGTTTATATGAGCAGTCATATACATTTAATTGCCACAGCATTTGATGGTGAGTTGCAAAATGTTATTCGGGATTTCAAAAAATTCACTTCAAAAAAACTAATAGAAGCTATCAAAGAATATCCTGAAAGCAGACGAGAATGGTTATTACGTAAATTCAGCTATGAAGCGCAAAAATCAGGAAGGGCAAAAGATTATAAATTATGGCAGGATGGTTTTCATCCGGTTATATTAGACACTTTAGAAAAAACAGAACAAAGAATAAATTACATTCATTACAATCCTGTAGAAGCCGAAATCGTGTTTCATCAAAGAGATTATGTTAATAGCAGTTATAGAAATTATGAAGAAGATAATACTGTTTTTTGTAATGTAAATGTAGAACCTTTATGGTAAGTTACTAAATTAGCCGCGTTACAAACGCTTTATTTTGGAATTAAAAAGTAAGTAGGTACTCGATGCAATCGAGCACCAGAGAAGAGTTAACAGCAACAATACACCATTTTTGGGTGTATAGTATAGACAAATTAAAGATAAGTATACAAGCACATACATAAACCAAAGCTTATGGATAAAGAAGAAAAACAGCGAAGAAAACAAATTTTAAATGAGTTGAAACAAAAACAACAAGAAGAATTTGAGCAATGTTTACCAATGGAAAGAAAACTTTTCAAAAATTTATTTGACTATCTCGATAATCATTTAGAAGAAAATGGCTGTGACGATACAAACAAATTGACAGTACAATTTTTAGAAAAAAAGAAATTGAAAAATATTGAAATCATTCTAATGTGGTTAGCTGAAAATGGAGGATATTGTGATTGCGAAATTTTAGCAAATGTTGAAGAAAAATTTGAAAATTAATAATTCAAAAAACAAATCTAAAGGCTCGTGCGCGAATACTTTCGCGTTCGAAATAACCCCACTTACCCCCGATTGCATGGAGTAAACAAAAAGCGAATAAACTAAACAACAATAAAAACCGAATAAAAATGATAACAAACAAACTGAGATTAATACTGATTTTATCACTCTTTTTTACTTTTTTGGGTTATGCCCAGAGTCTTAAATCTGTTTCCATTTTAGGGGATTCCTACTCTACTTTTGAGGGGTATATGGTTCCTGACACTAATTTTGTATGGTACAATACCCGCATCACTCAAAAAACAGATGTTACTTCGGTAAAACAAACCTGGTGGTACCAATTCATAAAAGACAACAATTACAAACTAGAGCTTAATAATTCTTTTTCGGGTTCAACTATTTGTAACACGGGTTATCAAAAACAAGATTACAGCTCTCGTTCGTTCATCCGCCGTATGGATAACCTTGGGAGTCCTGATGTGATATTCATTTTCGGAGCAACTAACGACGCCTGGGCTAACACACCTATCGGGCAATTCAAATATAATGACTGGACTAAAGAAGAATTATATGATTTTCGTCCCGCCATGGCCTATATGCTTGATTATATGCTGGGTCGTTATCCGAATGTTAAAATATACTTTCTGTTAAATTCTGATTTGAAAGAGACCATCAATGAATCTGTAAAAACCATTTGCAAACACTACAATGTAGATTGTATTGAGCTGAAAGGTATTGATAAAAAGGAAGGGCATCCATCGATAAAAGGTATGGAGCAAATCAGTAATCAAATCAGTGATTTTCTATCGAAGAAATAAAAACGATGCGTAAATAGTGCAACACATTCATGCAAAAAATACCCCAAAAGCAACTCCCCCCGAGTTGTTTTTTTATTTGTATTACTTTCTATTATTTTCGAATATTATTTATTTTTTTCGAAAAAAACACTAATCATTTGTATTTGTGATTTTAAGTCTTAATTTTACAAGAAGACTAAAACAATAACAACAGTATAGTGTATTAAAGAAATGGAAAGAATATTTGCAGAATATTACATCGAAACCCCTTATGAAGTAGAACAGGCGGCAGCGGTTTTGGCAGGCGAACAATCCTCAGGGACTTTTGTATCGGTTCCGGGAGAAACCGCCGAACTCAAACAACGTTTTGCTGCCCGTGTGGAACACATTGAAAAACTGGATTTGGTGGATGAACCTTCGATTCCGGGGAATGCTATTCCGGGTAAAAAATACCAAAGAGCCAAAGTTCAGGTGAGTTGGTCTATTGAGAATTTCGGTTACAACCTTCCGGTTCTTATTAGTACTTTACAAGGAAATCTATACGAAATCAGTCAGTTTACCGGTTTAAAACTGATGGATTTTGATGTTCCGGATTCTTTTAAAAACCATTTCAAAGGACCTCGATTTGGTATTCAGGGTTCCAAAGCTTCCTGCGGCGTAGGTGACAGACCGATGATTGGAACTATTATCAAACCTAGCGTTGGAATGAGTCCGAAGGAAACAGCAGCTTTGGTGAAAACCTTAATCGAAGCTGGAATCGATTTTATCAAGGATGATGAATTAATGGGATCGACTGCCAACTCTCTTTTTAATGACCGTGTAAACGTTATCATGAAAGTAATTAATGAGCACGCACACAAAACCGGCAAGAAAGTCATGTATGCTTTCAACATCAGCGATGAGATTGATGCGATGCAACGCAAATACGAACACATCCAAAAAAACGAAGGAACTTGCGCCATGATTAGTATCAACAGCGTAGGATTGAGTGGAACAAAAAAAATATGTGATCAGGGCGATTTAGTAATCCACGGACATAGAAATGGCTGGGGAATGTTGAACCGTCATCCGTTATTAGGAATTGAATTTCCGGCTTATCAAAAAATCTGGCGTTTGGCCGGTGTAGATCAGATGCACGTTAACGGAATTCAGAATAAATTCTGGGAATCGGATGATTCGGTTGTAAAATCGATACAATCCTGTCTGAAACCTTTTGTATGCGGAAACAATCCGTTACCCGTAGTTTCTTCGGGACAATGGGGCGGTCAGGCACCGGAAACCTACCGCAGAACTCAAACCACCGACTTATTATACATGGCTGGTGGCGGAATTTTAGCACATCCTATGGGAGCTACAGCAGGGGTTAACGCCTTACAACAAGCCTGGAAAGCAGCCGTTGATGGCTTATCTATTGAAGAAGCTGCTTTACAATATCCGGAATTTGCAGCATCAGTTAAAAAATTCTCAAAATAATAAATCGTAAAAAAAAGCCACGAATTACACTAATTAGCATAAATACTAATTATTCTAAAAGTTATTACACAAATTTTTATCTGCCTTTTGCAGATTCGTGGAATAGTATGATATCCAAATTTGTGTCAATTCGTGTAATTCGTGGCAAAAAAACAATTTCACAGCTATGAACAAAGAACATCCTTTATTATTGGCCTACTATGGAGATGATTTTACAGGCTCCACGGATGCCTTAGAATTCCTGACCTTAGCCGGTATAAAAACCGTTCTTTTTCTGCGTCCGCCGTTGCATAAAGATTTGGATTTTTTTCCCGGAGTACAGGCTATTGGTCTGGCCGGAAAAAGCCGTTCGATGTCTCCCAAAGAAATGGAAGAGGAATTATTCTCTGCTTTCGAAACCTTAAGAGATTTCAATGCAGAGCAAGTCCATTATAAGGTGTGTTCCACCTTTGACTCAGCGCCGCATGTGGGTAACATTGGCAAAGCCATCGAAATTGGCAGCGAAGTTTTTAACCAAAAAACTACTTTTGTTTCTGCTTCCGCCCCGCATTTGGGAAGATATTGTGTTTTTGGGAATTTATTTGCCAAAATGGGAACCAGCGGCAATGGTGAAATTTACCGTATTGACCGTCATCCGTCAATGAGTACGCATCCGGTAACTCCAGCACATGAAGCCGACCTGAGATTGCATTTGGCACAACAAACTACAAAAAGCATCAATTTAGTCAATGTCACCACTATCGAACAAGGAGCTGAAGCGGTAGCAGCAGAAATAAAAAACAAAGAAAATGCTGAAATAGTTTTCTTAGACGGAATCAATCAGGAGCATTTAAAAACAATAGGAACTGTTTTCCATCAGAAAGGAAAAGAAAAAACACTTTTTACGGTGGGTTCTTCAGGTATCGAAATGGCTTTAGGGCTGGCATGGAATAAAGAAAAAATGATTCGAAACACTTTTGAATTTAAACATCCTGGTGAAGCCGCTCCCCTATTGGTCGTTTCCGGAAGCTGTTCACCGGTAACAGCAGGTCAAATTGAATATGCCTTAGCAAATGGTTTTGAAGGTATTGCTCTGGAAAGCAAAGTCATGCATCACGACCATCAGGAACAAAGCATTGCCGAAGTGGCTCAGGCTATTATCCAAAATATAAGAGCAGGGAAAAATACGATTTTGCATACCAGCATCGGCAACAATGATCCACGGATTGCCGAAACCGAGGATTATTTGAAACACAGCGGGCTTACTCAAAAAGAAATCCAAAAACAAAGCAGCAAAATTTACGGTCGCGTTTTAGGACAAATTATCAAAACGGCGTTACAATCAGCACCGATTCAAAGAATACTTTTTGCCGGCGGAGACACTTCCAGTTACGCGGCATCTGAACTGGGCATTTTTGCTTTGGAAATATTGGCGCCTTTAGCCCCCGGAGCACCGCTTTGCAAAGCTATATCAGAAGAGGAATTAGTAAATGGATTGGAGTTAAATTTCAAAGGAGGGCAAGTAGGAACTCCGGATTATTTTATCAAAGTATTACAAGGAGAAAAATTAAGTTAGACACATAAAAAAATTATATATGAAAGCAAAAACATTAGGATTCGTTCACACTTCAGCTACGCTGGTTCCTTTATTTCAACAATTAAGTTCGGAGCATTTAAGTGGTGTGGAAACCTTTAACATAGTAGATGACAGTCTGATTAAAGATGTTATAAAAAAAGGTAAACTAATGCCTAATACAGCAGCCAGAGTGGTCAACCATGTAAAAGCTGCCGAAGAAGCCGGAGCCGATGTGATTTTAGTAACCTGTTCATCCATTGGCGTAGCCATTGAAACAGCAGCAACTTTATCCAGCGTTCCTGTAATCAGAGTAGATCAGGCGATGGCTGACGAAGCCGTACAAATTAGCAACAAAATTGGCGTAATTGCGACCTTGCCTACGACTTTAGAACCTACTTCTGATTTGGTGAGAAGAAGAGCCTTAGCAGCGGGTAAAGAAGTTACCATAGTATCCAAACTTTGTGAAGGTGCTTTTGAAGCCTTAATGAGTGGCGATGCTGCAAAACATGACGAAATGGTTGCTAAAGCATTAAAAGAATTAATGAAGGAAGTGGGTGTAATTGTTTTGGCTCAGGCTTCCATGGCTCGCGTGGTTGACGGATTAAGCGACGCAGAAAAAGTAGTTCCTATCTTGGCCAGTCCCGGAATTGCCATGAAAAAATTAGCCGAAGTATACTTCTAACAAAATTCTTATGCGTAAAATCTTCTTATGGGCAAGTCCCATTCTCTTCATTCTTGCCGCTATTGGTTGGTTTTCACAAATGGAGCAAATTTGGAAAATCAGTCTGATAGCTGCTTTTTCAAGTTTATCTATTGGTATCGGGCATAGCAAACTTTTGAGTGGTTACCAATACACTTTTTGGATTGTCACCGCCGTTTGTGCCGGACTAATTTATCCGCAAACTTTTTTACATATTGGTTCGATAGATTTGCGTAACAAATGGCTTATTTTAATCATTATCCAACTGGTGATGTTTGGGATGGGAACTCAGATGAGCATTGAAGATTTTACAGGCATACGCAAATCGGGAAAAGGAGTTCTCATTGGTTTATTGGGGCATTTTACCATCATGCCCATAACAGGTTTTATTCTGGCAAAAACTTTTAATTTCGAACCGGAAATTGCAGCCGGAATCATCTTAATTGGTTCCTGCAGCAGCGGGTTAGCTTCGAATGTAATGACTTATATTGCCAAAGGGAATTTAGTTTTATCGGTTACGGTTACTGCAATTTCTACTTTGGCTGCACCTATCATGACCCCGTTTCTGATGAAAATTTTTGCGGGAACTATGGTCGAAGTTCATTTTTTTAATATGATGATGGAAATTATTAAGATTGTGCTGGTTCCCTTAGCGGCAGCTATGATTCATGATATATTAAAAAATTACGGTGCAACCGCCCGAAAACGAATTGATATTTTAAGTATTTTATCTGCAGTATGGCTGGGAATATTACTTTTCTTTAGCAGTAGTTTCTCTTACGAAAATGATAGTACAATAGCACATTTAGTAGAAATAAGTGCTTTTATTGCAGGAGCTTTTATTGTTGGAAAACTATACCACTTAGCTTATAAAGCTTACCCAAAAATTGACAGTCTGATGCCGTATTTTTCAATGTTCGGTATTATTTACTTCACACTCGTAACTACAGCAGCCGGAAGAGATAATTTAATCCAGATAGGATTTTTACTTTTCTTAGTCGCTATTCTGCACAATGGAGCCGGTTATTTTTTTGGTTATTACCTCAGTCGCATTTGTGGTTTAGACAAAAATTGCAGCCGCACCATCGCTTTCGAAGTAGGTTTACAAAATGGTGGAATGGCTTCCGGTCTTGCCGGGTCTATGGGAAAACTAGCCACTCTCGGTTTAGCATCAGCGGTTTTTAGTCCGTGGATGAATGTTTCCGGTTCATTATTAGCCAACTATTGGCGAAAAAAGGCAGAAAACGAAGAAAAATTATAAACTATTTATAACATAAGATTAAAATCATCTGGTAGTGCGTTAGTATATCAGATGATTTTTTTTTACCATGAGGCCAATCAGAGACATTTTCGAAACAAAAACAAAAATCGCCGCTAACAACCTATCAATAAATTAATTACATTTAAAAAACCAAAAAACCATTTATTAAATTTATTAATTAACCCAAATTAAAACCAATTTTTATGGAAGTTACAAGAAGAAAATTTTTGACATCTATAAGTATGCTTGCAGCTTATACTGCATTCCCTCTTAGTTCATTTGATTTTGACAGCACTAAAAAACTCCGAATTGTCCTTGTAGGTACCGGAATCAGAGGTATCAGTTTCTGGGGAAAAAGATTAGTTCAGGAATATTCGGATATTCTGGAATTTGTGGGGCTATCCGATATAAATCCTGGCAGATTAGAATATGCCAAAAAATTTATCGGAGTCAACTGCCCTACTTTTGTGAATTTTGACGAAATGATAAATAAGACTAAACCGGATTTAATCATCGTTACCACAAAAGACGCCACCCATCATGAATTTATCATTAAAGGTCTGAATTCCGGCTATGATGTACTTACCGAAAAACCGTTAACTACGGACGAAAATAAATGTCAGCAAATCCTAAATGCCGAAAGAAAATCAGGCAAAAATTTGATTGTTGGTTTTAATTACAGATGGAGTCCTTACAGTACTAAAATTAAAGAACTTTTAGCCAATAATACGATTGGAAAAATCACATCGGTAGATTTTCATTGGTACCTAAACACCTATCACGGGGCTTCCTATTTCAGACGGTGGCACGGACAAAAAGAAAGCGGAGGTTCACTCTGGGTTCACAAAGCCACTCATCATTTTGATTTACTCAATTGGTGGCTGGATTCAGATCCGACTGACGTTTTTGCTTTGGGAGATTTAGAACATTATGGAAAAAACAATCCTTTCAGAGGTAAAAATTGCAGAAGCTGCGACCATAAAACAACTTGTGATTATTATTATGACATCACTAAAGACCAGCAATCTATGAATCTGTATGTGGCCAATGAAAAATACGATGGTTACATCAGAGACAACTGTCTTTTTAGAGAAGAGATTGATATTTATGATAAAATGTCGGCTCAAATAAAATATGCCAACAATACCATTGTCAACTATTCGCTCACCACCTATTCTCCTTTTGAAGGCTGGAGATTAGCTTTTAATGGTACCGAAGGCCGTATTGAAGCCTCTTTAGATATTCCATATGATAAAAAAACGACTGTGGATCAGGCTGAAATGCATGCCAAAGAGATGGAACAATCTGCATTAGAAGAAGCGAAACACGAAACAATAATTGTCCATAAACTTTGGAAAGATTTTGAAAAAGTAACGGTTCCTACCGAAAAAGGCGGCCACGGCGGAGGCGATCAACGATTACACGATAAAATATTCAAAACTCCAAATACTGCTGATCCATTTGAAAGATCAGCCGGAAGCCGGGATGGTGCTATGTCAGTATTAATTGGTATTGCTGCCCGAAACAGTATTGAAACAGGAAATCCAATTAAAATCAAAGATTTAACTGATATAACTCCAATGCCTAAAAGAGGAAAATAAGTTTCTTAACATGAAAGAAAAACTACTGGTTCTCTGTCTCCTCGTACTGATTTCATCTTTAGCCTATAGTCAAAAAAAAGGTTCCTGGGGAGATCAGGGAAATGGCACGTATATCAATCCCCTATTAAATGCAGATTACTCCGATCCGGATGTTATCAGAGTTGGAAAAAAATACTATATGATTTGTTCTGAATTTCATTACATGGGAATGACCATTCAGGAATCAGATGATATGGTAAACTGGAAAATCGTTAGCCGGATTTACGATCGATTGGATTTTCCTGCCTATGATACTTTTAAAAGATATGCCGGAGGCAGCTGGGCTCCGGCAATACGTTTTCATGACAATAAATTTTGGGTTTACTTTTGTACGATTAATGAAGGTTTGTTTATGACCAGTTCCAGTACACCAGAAGGTCCGTGGTCTCCACTCCTACTGGTAAAAGAGGTAGAAAAATGGGAAGATCCCTGTCCGTTTTGGGATGATGACGGACAGGCTTATCTGGGACACAGCGTTCACGGTGCAGGTCCTATTATTATCCATAAAATGAGTGCTGACGGAACAAAACTGCTCGATGAGGGCAAGACAGTATATACAGGTCCTGTAGCCGAAGGAACAAAAATTTACAAGCGAAATAATTATTATTACATCAGCATTCCGGAAGGCGGTGTTTCTGAAGGCTGGCAAACTGTTTTACGCTCCAAAAACATTTATGGTCCTTATGAAAAAAAAGTAGTTTTAGAAAAAGGAAGTACCGAAATTAATGGTCCGCACCAGGGAGCAATTGTTGACACGCCAAATGGAGAATGGTGGTTTTATCATTTCCAATCAGCGGATGCTTTGGGTCGCGTATTGCACTTACAACCTATGTTTTGGCATGACGACTGGCCAGTTATTGGAATTGATATTGACAGAAACGGAATTGGAGAACCTGTAGCGGTATGGAAAAAACCTGATATAGCTGGTAATTTCCCTATTGTTGCCCCGCAATCAGATGACAAATTTAATTCCGCCGAATTAGGGCTTCAATGGCAATGGAATCATAACCCCATAAATGCTAATTGGTCTTTAAGTAAAAAGAAAGGATGGTTTGTTTTAAAAGCAAAAAAAGCAGCAAATATCATGGAAGCTTACAATACTCTAACCCAAAAAGTAATGGGAAATACCGGAGAAGTTATGGTTCAAATGGATGCTACTCATATGGTTTCTGGGCAAAAAGCAGGATTAAGTAGTATGTCTAAAATGTACAATTCGATTGGCGTTAAAAATGATAACGGAAAATTATATGTTTATTTTGAAGGAAAAGACAAAACCTATGAAGAAATTTTAATTTCTAAAAAAATCATTTATTTTAAGTTAACACTGGATCTCATCCATCAAAAAAATCATTTCTACTATAGTTTTGACAATAAAAATTTCAAAGGTATTGGTCCAGATTTCAGCACTGCATTCGGATATTGGAAAGGAACTCGACTAGCATTATTTAGTTATAATGAAGTAACCGATGGTGGAGAAGCTGCATTTAATTATTTCCACTATAATTATGATGGTCCTAAATAGCAGCATCTAAATTTTATCTTTAAATCTTATTTTTATTTCCAAAAATTACAACCTATCCATTTCACTTAAAACCATGAAAAAAGCCAGCCTTATACTTTTAGTATTATTTTCCTTTTTATGCATCCATGCACAAAGCAACAAAACAGTTTATAATGTTTATGATTTTGGTGCCAAGGGAGATGGGATTACAAATGATCAGACAGCCATTCAAAAGGCGATTGATGCCTGCAAAGAAAAAGGAGGGACAGTTGTTCTCGAAAAAGGAACTTTTTTAACTGGACAAATAGTTTTGGTAAACAATCTAACTTTACAAATTGAGCCTTCTGCTACTCTTTTAGGAATTAAATCTGATGATGAAAAAGACTATCCACATCATCTTATTGACACAAAATATCCTAATCGAATGCTGGAAGATTGTCAAAGAAGATTAATTTACGGAAATAAAGTTAGAAATGTAACCATAACCGGCGGCGGAATCATCAATGGACAAGGCGATTACGAACCCTGGATGCATGTAAAAGAAATAGGTACCGAGAAAGACCGCCCTTCTATACTGGCATTTGTGGGCAGTAACAACATTACGGTATCTAATCTGACACTTATTAAACCTGCTTGTTGGACGCAAGTTTATATTGAATCGGAAAATATTAATATCCAAAAAATAAAAGTAAACACAGGACAACTTACGCCTAATCGCGACGGAATTGATATTGTGGATTGTCATAATGTACTTATTGAAGATAGTTACATTGAATCGGAAGACGATGGAATTTGCTTTAAAAGTGGCAGCGAATATGGCTGTAAAGATATTATTGTAAGAAGATGTATTTTGGACAAACTAAATGTAAAAGCCGGTAATTGCTTCAAATTAGGCACTGATGGTTTGGGCAGTTTTATGAATTTTGATGTTTCTGAATTAATTTTAAAAAATGCGTATCAAAATTCCGCTTTCTGTATTGAATCCATGGATGGAGCTGTAATTGATAATTTGAATTTCCGCGATTGCCAAATTACAAATTGCGGTCAGGCTATTTTTATTCTTTTAGCGGACAGAAGAAGAACTGTTCCTGAGAGAAAAACACGCATCGGTGCTATTTCAAATATTAGTTTCAAAAATATAAATGGAACAGATTTCACTCAGCAATATCCTTCTCTTATTACAGGGATCAAAGGACACAACATTCAAAATGTAACTTTTGAAAATCTGAATTTCGAATTAAAAGGAGGCATTCAAACTACAAATCAAACCGTAATGGAATACGATGGAAAATATCCTGAAGGAAGTTATTTTGGCAATACCAATGCTTTTGGTTTCTTTATCCGGCATGCCGATACTATTACTTTTACAAATTGCAACATTACTACGAAATCGGAAGATAAAAGACCCTGGTTAGTTCAGGAAGATACTCATAAAGTGGAGATCAATTAATTAATTTTATTTAGAGAAATTAACGTAAAAAAAAGTAAATACATCTTAAATTTTACATTATAAAAAAAACGGATAAAAAAAACCATATGTGTTTTTTTATCTGTTTTTTTATATACTATATATATTTTTTTTGGTTTTTTTTAACTAATTATAACTTTTTTTATTACATTCGCTAAATGTAATCGATTACAATTTAAATGAATTACGAATCAAAACTTACAAAAAAAATGAATTAAAAGAATTAAAAACACAACTAAAACGATTATCGAAATTAAAACCAAAAAAAAAATTATGAATGCATTAAACAAGAAGTATTACTTCATCTTACTTGGAATACTATTTTATTTACCAATGCTTGGACAACAAACTACCATAACAGGTGTTGTTAAAGATGCAAAAACAGGAATGCCTCTCCCGGGAGTTACTGTACTTATTAAAAGTACCACCCAAGGTACATCAACAGATTTAGACGGTAATTATAGTATTAAAGTTGATTCTAAAGGAATATTACAATTTAG
This sequence comes from Flavobacterium sp. ARAG 55.4, assembly GCF_051846875.1. NCBI lineage: Bacteria > Pseudomonadati > Bacteroidota > Flavobacteriia > Flavobacteriales > Flavobacteriaceae > Flavobacterium > Flavobacterium sp. ARAG 55.4. Next base: position 13,102 of record NZ_JBPYCT010000014.1, read on the forward strand.
TTATATTGGCTACAAAACGAGTGAATCTCCAGTAATCGGAAAAACTACAATAAATATTAGCTTAACCGAAGAAAGCAATCAACTCGATGAAATTGTAGTAATTGGATACGGAACATCTAAAAGGAAAGATCTTACAGGTTCTGTTGCTTCTGTAACATCAGAGGAAATCAATCGGGCACCAGTTGCCAATGTTGCACAAGCGCTTCAGGGAAAATTAGCCGGAGTAAATGTAGTAGCTCAGGACGGTAGACCTGGAGCAAATATTTCAATCCGCGTAAGAGGAGGTGGATCAATTTCACAAAGCAATGAACCTCTTTACATTGTAGATGGATTTCCCGTAAGTACTATCAGCAATATCCCCGGAAGTCAAATACTTAGTATTGACGTACTAAAAGATGCTTCGTCAACTGCTATTTATGGAGCAAGAGGTGCAAATGGTGTTATCATGGTAACTACAAAAAGTGGAAAAAGCGGAAAAACAAAAATCACTTATGATGGCTATACCCAATTTAACACCCCTACAGGGTATTTACCTGTAATGAAAGGATACGATTATATAAAATATAACTGGGCATATGCTCAGGCAATTGGAGATGGTTATGCAAATGCATGGGAAAAATTATGGTTAATAGGTAATGAATTTAATGGAAGCAATAGTGACGGTATTGATTATTATAAAACTGTAAAAAGTGAAGATTTTAGTAAAAAGGTCTACAACAGTTCTTTTTCTCACAACCATGACTTCAACATTTCAAGCGGTAATGATAAAACAAAATATCTTTTTTCTATAAATCATATTGATCAGGAAGGGATGAAATTAAATACATCTTATAAACGTTCCAATGTTTTATTCAAATTGGATCAAAAACTTGGTGATAAGATAAACTTTAATCTTAACACACGATACAGCCAAGAAGAGACAATTGGAAATGAAGGAACAAGTTCAGGAGGAGGCTCACTTTTAACTTCTGCTTATTGGTTTCGTCCTATTGCAAAAAATGATATTTTAGGAGAATCAGATGTAACAATAAACACCCAGTTAGGAGACTATGAAAATCTTTTAAATGATCTTTACAGCCCGGTAAATCGTATCAATGATTACACCGATAAAGATATTTCAAACTCATTAGTTGCAAATGCATCTTTAGATTGGGAAATAATCAAAGGACTTACTGCTAAAACTAATTTAGGATTAAACACAGGTTGGGGAAGAAGAAAAATATGGCAAGGTGCTATTTACCAAAGATATATAGATTCGGAAGGTAATAAAACTTTTAGTGGAGATGCCTCTATTAATGCTACCCAAGGATGGAATTACCGCTGGGTAAACACATTAAATTATCAAGTTCAGGGACTTGGAGATAATCATTCTTTAACAGTTCTTGGAGGGATGGAAGTAGCCGATTCAGGTTCTGAAAGTACTTATGTTTTTGGAAGAAGATATCCGGTTTCTTTTGATGCTGATCGTGCTTATGCAAACATGGACTCGTATGACCGCTCAGATTCTAAATATGGAGGTTTTACTTCAGACACTGGTACACCTAACCGATTAAACTCCTATTTTGGAAGAGCTAATTATTCATTTATGGATAAATATCTTTTTACTGCCACGTTCCGTGCAGATGGATCATCAAGATTTGCTCCGTCAAATCGTTGGGGATATTTCCCTGCTGGAGCATTTGCCTGGCGTGTGTCTGATGAAAATTTCTTAAAGAACGTTAATTGGTTAAGCAGTTTAAAAATGCGTGTTTCTTATGGAACTGTAGGTAGTGATGGAATTAATTCCGGACTATGGAAAATGAGATGGGAATCTAGCGGGTTAACCGGCTATTCTCTAAATGAAACACAACAACTTGGTTATGTCCCTGCTTCAACACTTAATAATCCTAATTTGAAATGGGAAACAACTATCACCAGAAACATTGGTTTAGACTTCAGTCTTTTCAATAATAAAATAACAGGGACAATAGATGTTTATAAAAATACAGTAAAAGATCTTCTCTTACTTAGACCTATCCCCCCAATTAGCGGATTTTCTGCAATGTACGATAATATAGGAGCTACAAGCAACAAAGGAATTGAAATATCATTAAGTGGTGCAATTGTAAAAGCTAAAGATTTTAATTTACATGGTAGTGTTAATATTAATATTAATAAAGGAAATATTGATAAGTTAGGAGAAGGTATTAATCCTGCTTATAGTTCTGCCTGGGGCGGAATTAATAACTCTCCTGCATCAGGGGATTACATTTTTGAAGTTGGAAAACCTGTAGGTTTAGTTCGTGGCTGGATTTACGAAGGCTGGTACACCACAAATGATTTTGATTATAATGCCGGTGGAGCAGGAACATACACTCTAAAATCAGGAATACCAGACATTGCCAGCGGTTATCTTTCTACCGTCTACGGAACAACAGAACACAAACCTAATTCACAAACAGCTTATCCTGGGGTTCCAAAATACAAAGATCTTAACGGAGACGGAATTATTAATGATGATGATTTAACCGTAATAGGAAACATGAACCCTAAACATACAGGCGGATTCAATTTAAGTGGAAATTATAAAAATTTTGATTTCGGTTTAGATTTTAACTGGAGTTATGGCAATGATATCTATAATGCTAACCACTTAAACGCGTACCAAGGGAACAAAGAATCCGGACTTTTTAGAAACAGGCTTCAAGAATTAGCTGGAGCATACAAAATATATGATGTAATTAATGGACAGATAACTCCTGTAGTCGCTCCTGCTGATTTAGATGCTCTAAATGCAAAAACGACAACTTTCATTCCTTTTGCAGAAAAAACAATGACTTCTACATATGCAATTGAAGACGGTTCTTTCTTGAGATTGAATACATTCACTCTTGGATATTCACTTCCCGAAACTTTTTTAAGCAAAATAGGACTCAATAGTTTAAGAGTTTACGGAACTATCTATAATGTCTTCACACTAACCGGTTATAATGGACTTGATCCGGAAGTGAATCCTGATCCTTCAAGAAACGGTGATTATCCTACACCTGGTCTTGATTACGGTTCTTATCCTCGTCCACGTTCTTTTACCTTTGGGGTTAATGTTGAATTTTAATTTCTAATCTAATTAAATTATGAAAAAATTAATATATTTCTTACTGTCCTTTTTTGTTCTGTTAAACACAGCATGCAACAAAGATTTCTTAGAAGTACAATCACCTTCTCAATTAGATGAAGATTTTGTTTTTACTTCTCCTAGTGAAGCTTACAAAGCCCTTGTTGGAAATTATGACATTTGGAGAACAGCAGATTCACCAATGTTCTACGACACTGAAGTTGTGGGTTCTGACTCTGAATGCCACCCTGAAGCCTATAGCGCTCAAACGCGTCATATTGCAGAAGGTCTTTTTGCAACTGAACTAAACATTAATGAAACAAATCCAAAAGATTTTTTTGCAAATGCTTATAAGATTATTGGTCGATCCAATATAATGATTGAAACAATTGGAGCTAAAAAAGAATATCAGGATGCCGTTGCAGCAAATAAAATAACTGAATGGACACAACTTTATGGAGAAGCTATAGCTTTTAGGGCTAATATGTACCATTATCTGATAAAATATTTTGGAGATGTTCCTTATTTTGATGTTCCTGTAAGAGACTTAGAGCAATTAGCAAACACAGGATTAACATCTCGTGATATTATTTACGATAATGAGATAGCGGCTTTGAAAAAAGTAGAGCCGCTGATGTATCGTATAGGAGAAGGTGGATTAACAGCAGAACGTTTTACTCGTTCATTTGTTCAGGGTTTAATAGGAAAAATGGCTTTAGCTGCGGGTGGTTTTCAAACGCGTCGTACCGATTTCGACTATGGAAATGTAAGCTTTGAACAAAAAGGTACTGAATACTGGAATGCTAAATATGTTCGCCGTTCTGATTATAAAACATACATCGCAATTGCTAAAGAATACTTACAACAATTAGTCGATAATTCCGGTTCTGCTCATTTAATTATTTCTGACGACAGGGCAGCTAATTTCAACAATCCTTTTCAACGTCACTTTCAATACATTATGGATTTAACAGTAAGTCCTGAATCTATTTTTGAAACAGGAACTACAAGAGCTGTAGGAACTTCAGAATTTCCATACGCTTTTGGCCGACCTTCAGGTGGTGGAGGATCCAATGCCTATCCATGTAAATCATATGGCCAAAGCCGAATCTATGCTTCTTTTTACTATGGTGAATATGACCCAAAAGATATGCGCAGAGATGTAACAGTAGCTGTAACAGCCAACTCTGGAGCCTGTTCAGAAAAACTAATCGATTTTTCTCCTGGTAGCAGAGAAAAAGGAGGTCTGGCTAATAATAAATTAGATGAAAGCCGCATGAAAGATCCTTACACTGCCGCACAACGTTCATCAGGATGTAACTGGGTACAAATGCGTTTAGCCGACGTCATTTTAGATCTTTCTTACGCTTACGCTCTTTTAGATGACGAAGCCAATGCCAAAATATACTTAACCAAAGTACGCAGCCGTGCTTTTTCAGCGGCCGATCAAGCTGCAAAAGTAACAAGCTATGTAAATGCTTTATCAGGTGCCTCATTAATCGATGCTATTTTAGAAGAACGTAAATTAGAATTAACAGGTGAAGGACATACACGTTGGGACATGATTATATCCGGAAAAATGCCAGAAAGAATCAAAAAACTTCGTGACAGACAAATTGCAATGGTTAACGGTTTAAAAACTAATGGATATTATACTTTCCCTGAAACAGGGTTAACTATCTCTAATTATATTTGGACAAAAGCGGTCAACATGACTTCTTTTGGAATATCTACTATGCTAACAGGAAATGCTAATGTAGACGAATCAAATCCAAATTACCCAGTATTAACACCGGGATGGAGAGGAAACTGTGACAAATGGACGGGATCCGCTTATAATTCCGGTAACGGATTTACAGCTGATTCTGGAAACAGAAATATAGCTATTAAAGGTTTATATCGCTACATAAATCCAAATAGTCAGGAAGCTACTGATCTGGAAAATGCCGGATATGTAAAAACAAAATGGGGAATCAATATTGTAAACAACGAAAGTCAATACACATCAGATATTTTTAAAGGCTATCAGGACAATTATTATGCGGCAGGATATCCTCCACGCTATATCAGAGCTTTCAGTTTTATAACGCTTTCTCAATCTAATGGTAATATTACACAGGGTTATGGACATGCATCCGAATAATATTAATTCTTAGATTAATTAAATTAAATTCCTCCGTCGTAAAAAACGGAGGTTTTTTTTGCCTCAAACATATCTTTTCCCGAAATTATTTTAGTACTTTGAGCCTCCTATCTACAAACACTTATGGAAGTAATAAAAAACAAAGAAGGATTTGAAGCAGTAAATTCAAATCCGTCCTTAATGCGCAAGATTGTTCATTTAGATCATTTAATGGTTACCATTATTGAATTCCTTAACGGACCAATGGAAAACCCGGATCCACCGCACAAACACGTTCACGAACAAATTACCTATGTAGCTTCGGGTTCGCTAAAATTATTTGTCGAAGATCGAGAATACCTACTAGAAGAAGGTGATGTTTTTAAAATTGAATCCAATTTAAATCACAGCATCCAAACCTTATCCGAGTATGTAAAACTAGTAGATAGTTTTACGCCACTTAGAGCAGATTTTATTTCGTAATATTTCTAATTTAGAAAATAAAAAATAGCATTATGAATCACGTGTATCGTTTCTTATTTATTGTTCTATTGCTGCTTTCGCAAAATAGTAATGCCCAACGCATCAAACTTTTCAACCAAAAAGACTTAAAAGGCTGGTATGCTTTTGGGGAAGAAAAAGGAAAAGTAAACCATGCTGCCGAACTATTTTCGGTAGAAGATAACATCATCCGTATGTATGGTCCAAAAGCGGGCTATTTGATGTCAGAACAATCTTTTAAAAATTTCAAATTAACGGTTGAATTCCGCTGGAACACTGACACTAAATTTGCTAAAAAAAGCAATAATAAAAACAGCGGTGTCATGTATCTGGTTCCTGCTGAAACTCCAGATGTTTTATGGCCTAAAGGAATTCAGTTTCAAATAAAAGAAGGTGCCACCGGTGATTTTGTTTTGTTACAAGAAGTAACTTTAAACATCAATGGAACAAAAACAGAACCAGGAAAAAGTGTAGTCACCAAACGTTTTATCGATGCTGAAAAAACTATCGGAGCATGGAACAAACTTGAGGTTACTTCTAAAAATGGGGTTATTACTCAAAAACTAAACGGAAAATTAGTCAATAAAGGAACGGAATCATCGGTTACCGAAGGTAGAATTTTATTGCAATACGAAGGTTTCCCAATTGATTTTAGAAAAGTGAATATTAAAAAGTGTAAATAATCTTAGTCAAAAGAAATTCTTTTATTTTTGCCCGAGATTTAAAAGATTAGCATGGATTAATGGGTGTAAATCTTTTAAATCTGTGGCATTTTTTTTTAAGAAAAAGTAAATCCTTTTATCAATCTATGTTTTTCCAAATCAAAGCGTATCTAAAATTCCTTTGGCATTCAAAAAACGAACATGCGGTACACTCCCCTTTTGTTTTTAGTTTGATTACCAAATGTTTTTACGATAAAAAACCAAAACCGGAATACGAAATATTGGAAGACTATCGCAATGCGCTTTTAAAGAATAAAAACAGTATTGAAGTTACCGATTTCGGCGCCGGTTCTAAAGTATTTAAATCAAATACCAGAGCGATTGCCCAAATTGCCAAAACGGCTGGGATTTCTAAAAAAAGAGCCCAATTATTATTTCGAATTACTGCATATTTCAAACCGGAAAACATTTTGGAATTAGGTACTTCTTTAGGATTAGCTACTTCAGCCTTGGCTTTAGGAAATCCAAAAGCAAGTATTACAACATTAGAAGGTTGTGCAAACACAATGGCAATTGCAAAAAAACAATTGCAATTATATAATATAAATAATGTTGAATTGATTACAACTGAATTTTCAAAATACCTCGCAACGCACAACTCACAACTCACAACTTACAACTTAATTTACTTTGACGGCAATCATTCTAAAAAAGCCACTTTAGACTATTTTGAGTCTTTACTCCCAACAATTACAAATGATAGTGTATGGATTTTTGATGACATTCACTGGTCTGCCGATATGGAAGAAGCTTGGGAAACCATTAAAAAACATTCTAAAGTCTCTGTAACTATTGACACTTTTCAGTGGGGACTTGTTTTTTTTAGAAGAGAACAACCCAAAGAGCATTTTACCATTAGAGTATAAGCTATTTTTTGTCCTAAATCATAAGATTTTCACAATAATATTCACTTATTACTAAATGATTTTTTAGCTTTGGTTTTTCGAAAATAAATTCTAAATCGAAACCTGAAATTATGAGCAAGCCATTAATTAAAATATCGGATATAAAACGAAATTTTGTACTAGGAGACGAAATTGTTTATGTATTAAAAGGAATCAATTTAGAAATTAATAAAGGAGAATACGTGGCACTTATGGGACCTTCGGGTTCGGGAAAGTCCACCTTAATGAATCTTTTAGGCTGTTTAGACACTCCCACATCCGGAACCTATATCTTAAACGGAAAGGATGTAAGTAAGATGAAAGATGATGAACTGGCAGGAATTCGCAATACCGAAATTGGTTTTGTTTTTCAAACTTTTAATTTATTACCCAGAACTACAGCTCTGGATAATGTAGCATTACCCATGATTTATGCGGGATACCCAAAATCGGAACGAAATACCAGAGCTACTGAAGTACTCAAGCAAGTCAATCTGGCCGACCGAATGGATCATCAGCCCAACCAGCTTTCAGGAGGACAACGCCAGCGTGTAGCTGTGGCAAGAGCTTTAGTCAACAAACCTTCTATTATTCTTGCCGATGAACCTACAGGAAACTTAGATAGTAAAACTTCCGTAGAAATCATGAATCTTTTTAATGATATTCATGCGCAAGGCAATACTGTGATTTTAGTAACACACGAAGAAGAAATTGCGGATTATGCGCACCGGATTATTCGTTTGCGTGACGGAATGATTGAAAGTGACACTACAAAATAATTTTAGATTTCTGATTTTAGATTAAATCTTAATTTTTAGATTACAACATTTAATCTAAAATCAGAACTCTAAAATCTAAAATTTTTAAAATGAAAATATACACCAAAACCGGAGATAAAGGAACAACAGCACTTTTTGGCGGAAGCCGGGTTCCTAAAGACCATATCCGGATTGAAAGCTACGGGACTACAGATGAGCTGAATTCCTATATCGGACTGATTCGGGATCAGGAAATGGATTCTCATTATAAAACTATTTTAATCGAGATTCAGGACCGATTGTTTACTGTGGGAGCCATTTTGGCAACACCTGAAGACAAAACTACCTTAAAAAATGGTCAACCAAGATTACAAAATCTGGGAATCATCGAATCGGATATTGAATTATTAGAAAAAGAAATTGACACCATGGAAACTAAATTGCCTCAAATGACACATTTTGTGTTGCCGGGCGGACATCCTACTGTGTCACATTGTCATATTGCGCGTTGCATTTGCCGCCGTGCAGAACGCTTAACCGTACATTTAAGTCATAATGAAACCATTCCGGAAATAGTAATCCGTTATTTAAACCGACTTTCTGACTATCTTTTTGTGTTGGCACGAAAGTTGACCCATGATTTGAACGCTGAGGAAGTCAAATGGATTCCGAGGAAATGAGATTTTAGATTTTTATTAAATTATGAGATAACTTCAAAAAATTTTTAAAAATAATGCGTTTTAAATCAAAAATTATAAATAAAACAACGTTCTTAACTTTAACATAAAATAAATGATTTTTTACTTGTCTTTTTCAGTAAAAAAATTATTTTTGCACAAAACTAAATCGACAAAAGATGTATTGGACATTAGAATTAGCATCCTATCTTAGCGATGCCCCATGGCCTGCTAACAAAGACGAACTTATTGATTACGCTATACGTGCAGGAGCTCCACTAGAAGTAGTTGAAAACCTACAATCTATTGAAGATGAAGGCGAGATATACGAATCGATGGAAGAAATCTGGCCAGATTACCCTACTGACGAAGACTATCTTTGGAATGAGGATGAATATTAAAAACTAAGAAAAAGTCTCAAAAGAGGCTTTTTTTTTGGTTCACCATAGAGATAAATTAATTTGAAATACAAACTATTATGAGTTTCATAAACAGCATTATTAAAGCTTTCGTCGGAGATAAATCCGAAAAAGATGTAAAAGCTTTACAACCTTATATCAATAAAATAAAATCTTTTGAAAGTCAGTTAATCAGTTTATCTCATGATGAATTGAGAAACAGAACCACTTTTTTTAAAGATACAATCCAGCAGGCACGTGCTGCTCTCGACACCAAAATTGCTGCTTTAAAAGCAGAAGTTGAAAATATTGAGGATATTGATAAAAGAGAAGATATCTATACAGAAATTGATGCGCTTGAAAAAGAAGCCTATACTATTTCTGAAAAAACTTTAATGGAAATTCTCCCGGAAGCTTTTGCAGTGGTAAAAGAAACGGCACGACGTTTTAAAGAAAACAGCGAAATTACCGTTACTGCTACCGCTAAAGACCGTGAATTTTCTGCTACTAAAACCTATGTAAGCATCGAAGGAGATAACGCCATCTGGTTAAACAAATGGAATGCTGCCGGTAAAGAAATCACCTGGGACATGATTCACTATGATGTTCAGCTGATTGGTGGTATGGTATTGCACCAGGGGAAAGTGGCCGAAATGCAAACAGGGGAAGGAAAAACACTGGTAGCAACCCTGCCTTTATACTTAAATGCATTAACCGGAAACGGAGTGCATTTAGTAACCGTGAATGACTATCTGGCAAAACGTGACAGCACCTGGAAAGCACCTTTATTTGAATTCCACGGAATGACTGTAGATTGTATCGACAATCACCAGCCAAATTCTGAAGGAAGAAAAAAAGCGTATGACGCAGATATTACGTATGGTACTAATAACGAATTTGGTTTTGACTACCTGAGAGACAACATGGCACATTCGCCATCTGATCTGGTTCAAAGAAAACACAATTTTGCCATTGTCGATGAGGTGGATTCGGTATTAATTGATGATGCCAGAACACCATTGATTATTTCTGGACCGGTTCCGCAGGGAGACCGACACGAATTCAACGAATTGAAGCCAAAAATTGAAACACTGGTTGGATTACAACGTCAGTTAGCAACAGGTTTCCTGACTGAGGCTAAAAAATTAATCAAAGAGGGAAACACTAAAGATGGTGGTTTCATGCTGTTGAGAGCTTACAGAAGTTTACCTAAAAACAAAGCTTTGATTAAGTTTTTAAGTGAAGAAGGAATCAAACAATTGCTTCAAAAAACAGAAAACCAATACATGCAGGACAACAACCGCGAAATGCCTAAAGTTGATGAAGCCCTGTATTTTGTAATTGAAGAAAAAAACAATCAGGTAGAACTGACTGATAACGGAATCAAATTTCTTTCAGGAGATACAGATGCTGACTTTTTCGTGTTACCGGACATTGGAACTGAAATTGCCAATATCGAAAAACAAAAATTAGACAAAGACGCTGAAGCGGAAGAAAAAGAAAAATTATTCCAGGATTTCAGTATTAAAAGTGAACGTATTCACACTTTAACACAACTTTTAAAAGCGTATTCTTTATTCGAAAAAGATGTAGAATACGTAATCATGGACAACAAAATCATGATTGTCGATGAGCAGACAGGTCGTATCATGGACGGTCGTCGTTATTCTGACGGATTGCATCAGGCAATTGAAGCTAAAGAAAACGTAAAAATCGAAGCTGCCACTCAGACTTTTGCAACGGTAACTTTGCAAAACTATTTCAGAATGTACAACAAACTTGCCGGTATGACCGGTACAGCTGTTACTGAGGCTGGCGAGCTTTGGGAAATCTATAAATTAGACGTAGTTGAAATACCTACTAACCGTCCGATTGCAAGACAAGACAAAGAAGATTTTATCTATAAAACTACCCGTGAAAAATTCAATGCCGTTATCGAAGATGTAACTGAATTGTCTAAAGCAGGTCGTCCTGTACTGATTGGTACCACTTCTGTTGAAATCTCTGAATTATTAAGCCGTATGCTTAAAATGAGAGGAGTTACGCATAATGTATTGAATGCAAAAATGCACAAACAAGAGGCACAAATTGTTGAGGAAGCAGGAAAAGCCGGAGTAGTTACTATTGCAACTAACATGGCTGGTCGTGGTACCGATATTAAATTATCTGCCGAAGTAAAAGCTGCCGGAGGTTTAGCCATTGTAGGTACTGAGCGTCACGATTCCCGTCGTGTTGACCGTCAGTTGCGTGGTCGTGCCGGTCGTCAGGGAGATCCGGGAAGTTCTCAGTTTTATGTGTCTCTGGAAGACAACCTGATGCGTTTATTTGGTTCTGAAAGAGTAGCTAAAGTTATGGACCGTATGGGACTGGAAGAAGGTGAAGTTATCCAGCATTCGATGATGACTAAATCTATCGAGCGTGCTCAGAAAAAAGTAGAAGAAAATAACTTTGGTGTTCGTAAACGTTTATTAGAATATGATGACGTGATGAACGCACAACGTGAAGTAGTTTACAAACGTCGTCGTCACGCCTTGTTTGGAGAGCGTTTGAAACTGGACATCGCAAACATGTTGTATGACACCTGCGAATTATTCGTTCAGAATACTAAAGCGACTAACGATTATAAAACATTTGAGTTTGATTTAATTCGTTATTTCTCCATCACTTCTCCGGTAACAGAAGCGGAGTTCACAAGATTAAACGAAATCGAATTAACCGGAAAAGTGTATAAAGAAGCACTAAAATACTATAACGAAAAATGTGATCGCAGCGCCAGAGAAGCCTTCCCTATTGTAAAAAATATTTTCGAAGATCCAAACAATCAGTTTGAGCGCATTGTGGTTCCGTTTACGGATGGTGTAAAAGCATTAAGCGTAGTAACTGATCTGAAAAAAGCATACGAAACAGAAGGAAAACAATTAATCGCTGATTTCGAGAAAAACATCACCCTTTCTATTGTTGATGAAGCCTGGAAAAAACACCTGCGTAAAATGGACGAACTGAAACAATCTGTTCAATTGGCCGTTCACGAACAAAAAGATCCGTTGCTTATCTATAAGTTTGAAGCTTTCAACCTGTTTAACAGCATGCTAAACGGAATCAACAAGGAAGTTATTTCATTCCTGTTCAAAGGTGATTTACCGCAACAATCGGCTCCTGAAATTGAAGAAGCCAGAGAAGTAGTGCGTCCTAAAGAAAAATTGCAATTAAGCAAAGATGAAATCCCAAATAGCGAGAGCATGAACCGCGAAGCTGGCGAAACTCAGCAACGTCAGGTAACGGAAACTATTGTACGCGATATGCCAAAAATCAATCGTAACGATACCGTAACCGTTCAGCAAATAGCTACCGGAAAAACGGAATCTATGAAATACAAAAAAGCAGAAGCTTTATTAGCAACCGGCGAATGGGTTATTGTGAATGAATAGTTTTCAGAAAGCAGTATTCAATTCGCAATCCCAAGTTTCGGAACAGACAAATAAATAGGAGAATCCCCAATTACGAAAGTATTTGGGGATTTTTTTTATTCTGAATTCATTTCAGAATCTTTTCTTTTTAGGAGCAGCACTTTTTGTGTTTTCAATGAACCTTCCTCCCGCTATCCGTTACAATCTTTTTATTTTGTCCTATTGAGCCTGTCGAAATACAAAATAAAAAGGATTTCCACTTCTATCGGGGCTAGTTTAGAATTTATTTTATTCATAAGTTAATTTCTATATATTTGGGATTAAATAAATCCGATTATAATAAGACTTATACAATGAAATTAAGGTATATAAGTCTGATTTTGTCAGACCTATATACAAATTAGTAGTAACCATACCAAAAATGACAATAAAAGTTAAGACACGAAAGATATTATGGTCTAAATCAGGGAATAGATGTGCTATTTGTAAAAAGCATTTAATCCAAAAATTTGAAATTAATAATTCTAATTTTATTCTTGGAGAAGAATGTCATATCATTTCTTCAAAGGAAAAAGGTCCGAGAGGGAACGTAAAAAAAATGGCTGATTATGACGACAATAGTAATCTTATTTTACTTTGTGCAAATGACCATAAATTAATCGATGATTTTCCAGAAACTTTTACTTATGAAATAATAGTTAATCTAAAAAACAATCACGAAAAGTGGGTTGAAAATGCGTTAGAAAAAGATTTACAAGATTATATTCGAAGTGTAAACAATTGTGAAGTTTTAGATGAAATTAAAAATCACGTTCAATTGGACATCATAATAAAAAATGCTCATTTTTACTTCTTTGATTCAAGCTCAATAATTGATACAACTTTATCAATTGAAGCGAGCGAGTTTTTTGACAATCTTCGAGATTTATCTGATATATATTCAGATTTAGAAATTGCTGACAAAACACGCTATTTAATTGAACACGAAAAACAAATTATAAAATTTAATGAATCAGGTATAAGGTTTTTTGGAAAAAGTTTAATTAGAGAATACAAATTTGCAAACGTTCCAAAAGATAAATATAAATTAGCAATGATTATTGCATTTAATCCAGAAGCGAATCCTGAATCTATACAAAGTGGAAAATTAACTGTAAAGATTCCAGATGATTTCACTCCATCAATATAATGACTACTGCTTACACTTGCTACAATAGAACGTTAGCGGTCAGCATAGAAAACCCGATAGCGCGGAAATGTTTTCCGTCCCCGCAACAGTGAGCAAATAATCAATAAAAAGGCAACAAAATAATATACTTTGTCGAGTTACTAGATGAGATTCCTCATTCTTCGGAATGACAAAACTGGGGGTACTGAGACTTAAAAAATCGGTGACAATCCGTTCCATCTGTATCATCTGTGGTCGATTTCTCAACAATAATAAAATAATAAATTCATGAAAAAAACACTAACAACCATTTGTATTCTTATCTCAGTAAGTTTTAGCTTATTTGCACAACAGCCTGCTGTAACTGCGGTTCCAAAAACAGTACTAACAGAGCATGAAAAAACATTAGATTCCCAATGGGCCGGCAAGCGTGTCGCTTTTCTGGGCGATTCGATGACTGATAAACGCCGTGTGGGTACCACTTATGTATATTGGGAGTACCTGAATGAATTGCTGGGAATTGAATCATTTGTATATGGCATTAGTGGAAATCAATGGAATCACATTTACAGGCAGGCAGAAAAATTACAGACTGAAAAAGGAACAAATATTGATGCCATAATATTATTTGCCGGAACCAATGACTACATGCATGGCACTCCGCTGGGTGAGTTTTTTACTGAAACGACAAAGCAAACCAATTATAACGGACAAGAGGTCACACGCAAATACCGAACTCCAAATCTGAATGACTCGACCTTTTGCGGACGTATCAACAAAGCCATGTCATTCCTGAAAAACAATTATCCGCAACAACAGATTATTATTATGACTCCTATTCACAGGGGGTATGCCAAATTCAATGAAAAAAATGTACAACCTGATGAGAACTTTGCTAACGAGCGTGGTCTTTATATTGATGATTATGTTAATGTACTGAAACAGGCGGCTTCAAACTGGGCGGTGCCACTGATTGATTTATACAGTACAAGCGGTTTGTTTCCAATGGCTGATAAACAACTGCAATATTTTCATAATAAAGAAACAGACCGCTTACATCCAAACGCATCGGGTGATTACCGTTTAGCCAAAACAATTCAATATCAATTACTGGCTTTGCCTTCGGGTTTTGTCAGGGAATAAAGGATTGCATTCAAATAAAAAACGGCGCAGACTCCGTTGAGACCTGCGCCGTTTTTTATGCTTATAGCCAAAAGTTAATTTATTATTAGATAATTGGATAATAATGATAATTTGTAAGCTAGAATAATTTATATATTCTGTTAATCGGGATAACTACCCCCTGTTTTAACACAACATTTTTATCCGTCACCGCCCAGACAGTAGTATTTACCATTTTTTTTGATTCACTGTCTTCAAAGAAAATCTTAATTTTTGAATGCTCTAAATTTCCTAATGCCAAAGCCCGGTTTATTTCACTTATTCGTGTTTTAATTTCGTTGTCATCCTCCAGGACATCTGTTTTTGGGAACATAAGAGAAGCAATGTTTTCTTTTTCAATTGTTGCAAATTCTGCTGTCATAATTCTAAAATTTAATTAATAATTACTCTTCACCGGAACAAAATAACAAAAGCTTTAAATGCTTATAATTGCTGCGATGAGCGCATATATAAATTTAAAAAATATCTTTTTTTTAAATGCCAATATTTTATTAATTTTCCAGAAATATTCTTAAATTACATTGAATATAACAACACTTAGCGTATCCAATTGGGGAAAATTTTAACTATTCTCTTTTTCACTGATTGTTAGCTAATAATAAAAAAAAATGAACGATCAGATACAGCATTATTTTCTAAGCAAACAAGGAGTAAACAGAGATTGTTTACTGGCTCTGAGAAGTATTATTCTTCATCAGGATCCTTTTGTTACGGAAACACTAAAATGGGGAATGCCTTGCTATTGTTATAAAAAAAAGATATTCTGTTATTTATGGACCGATAAAAAAACAGCAGAACCTTATTTATTATTCGCAGAAGGAAAACATCTGGATTATCCGGAATTAGAACAGGGACAACGCTCCCGAATGAAAATTTTCAGAATCAATCCCCACCAGGATTTACCTTTACAGCAAATTGAAGCTATCTTGCAAAAAGCATTAGATTTATACAAAAACGGAATCATCAAAATAAAATAAAAAATACCTCCTTTAGCAGTAAAATCTATTTTACAAATACAAAAATGGCAATAAAAAAGAAGCTAAAACTAACAATACAACTGACAGAATACTTCCAATTATTAAAAAATGTCTGAACTTATAAATTCCTAAACCATAAATAATTGCATTAGTCTGATATCCCATTGGGGTATAAAAACTAAAATTAGCTCCAAACATCACCGCATATAATAGAGGTTTGGGATCCATATTCAATTTTGCTGCGATTGCTATAACAATGGGTGCAATTATAATTGCTGTGGCATTGTTAGATACAAATCCGCTCATCAGCATCGTAAAAGCAAAAATGATAGATATAATTACAGAAGCAGGAACGGACTTTAACACCAGATACAAATAATTAGCAATAAACATATCCGTTCCGGTATTGTGCATCGCAATTCCTAAGGGTATCATACCTGCTAATAAAAAAATGACCTGCCAGTTGATCCCTGTATAAGCATCTTTTAACTGAATACAGCCCGAAAACAGACACAAAGCAACTCCAAGAATACAACTCTTCAGAATAGAAAAAGTATTTGTTGCCGACAGTACAATTACCAGTAAAATAGCAATAAAAGAAATTATTTTTTTATAAGTTGGAATACGCGGATTAGTGATTACTGTATTAGCAAAAAGCAAATTATTATTGTTTGCAATTTTCTGAATCTCCGGTAAACTTCCTGTAAGTAAAACACGGTTGCCGGGAATGATAAATTTTTTAGAAAATATTTTTTTAAAATAATTATCATGATGCGAGCGCTTCTTATCACTGCTGATTCCTTTTACATATACATTATCGGGCAGCGTATCATTAAACTCTTCAATAGACATATTAATAAAGCGGGAGTTGGGTAAAATAATAACCTCATGGTATTCATTTGTAAAATGCTCTTCGATTAAATCCTGATCAACTCCTAAAATATTTAATCCCAGACTTTCAGTCTGTGCTGTTAAATCTTCTAAAGTTAAATCCAGCCAGAGAATATCATTTTCCTGTAGGACTTCTGATTTTAAATCGCTTTTTAAATGGCGTTTTCCACGTTGCACTTTAATTAAACGAATATCATTTTCATCCCAGATTTCAGTTTCAGAAGCTTTTTTACCTATTAATCGTGAACCCGATTTAATTTTTACTGCAGTGATATAACCAAATTTATTATGAATATCAATCTTTTCTTCGTTTGGCGTCTTAGGTAAAAATTTATTGGCCAGAATATAAATAATAGGAATTGAAACCAGTAAAAAGATAACTCCTGCAATTGAAAATTCAAAAAATTCAAAACGCCCTATTCCGCTTTTTCTTGAAATATCTGAAACAATCAGATTCGTACTTGTTCCCATCAAAGTACAACTACCACCTAAGATTCCTGCAAAAGAAATGGGTAAAAGCACCTTAGAACGATCTATTTTCCCCAGTTTATCCAGTTCATTTACCAATTTTATAAAAATAATTACAACGGCTGTAGTGGCGATGAATCCTGAGAAAAAGCCAACAGTCATCATTAATAAAGGTAAAAAAATCCAAATGGGTAATTTTTTAACAATCGGAATAATCTTTTGAGCCATTAAAGAAACCACACCATTTTTTTCTAAACTGATAGCGATAATCATCAGACACAAAATGGTTAGAACAGCATTATCCGAAAAACCTGAAATCGCTTCTTCAGGTGTAACCACACCGGTAATTAACAGACTTGATAATATAAAAAAAGCCGTTTTATCCACCGTAAATTTTTCGCTTATAAACAAAGCAAATGCTATAAGCAAAATTCCTGTTACAATGGCTATAGAGAGAGTCATGACTTTTTATATTAGAAAAATAAAAGTATTCCTTATTACATCTTTTAAAGTTATAGAATTTTTTACAAATCTTATATTTAAAAACTTAATTACTGCATATTTTTTAATTTGACTGCTTTGATATGGAATATTATTTGTAAAACAGTTAAAAACCTCACAAAATCAGCTATCAAGTCACATCCTTTTTTTAGCAGTTTTTTATCTTTGCGTCTTCTACAATGAAATAATTAGTATGAAATTTAAAATTGACAAGTTTGTTCTTTCGATAATAATAGTCGTAATTGCCGCTTATCTGTTCCCAAAATTGGGAGGAAAATCCGGTCCGTTGCCACTGGAGCGTATCGGGAGTATTGGAATTTCTTTAATCTTTTTTTTCTATGGACTCAAACTCAGCCCTGAAAAAACCAAATCAGGATTAAAAAACTGGAAATTACATCTGGTGATACAAACCTGTACTTTTTTACTGTTTCCATTAATTGTATTGTGTTTTTATCCCTTATTACAAACTGAAAACGACAGGAATATCTGGATTGCTTTTTTATTTCTGGCCTCATTGCCTTCCACCGTTTCTTCTTCGGTCGTAATGGTTTCTATAGCCAGAGGAAATATCCCTGCTGCTATATTTAATGCCAGTATTTCAGGGTTAATAGGGATTGTTGTTACGCCACTCTGGCTGGGTCTTTTTCTAAACAACAGCGGTGCTAATTATGATTTAGGCGAAATTTACAGTAAACTCATCACCGAAGTTGTAATTCCGGTAGTTTTGGGATTATTACTGCATCGGTACTGGGGGACTTTAGCCCAAAAACACAATGATTACCTGACTTTTTTTGACAAATCAATTATTCTGTTAATTATTTATAAGAGTTTTTGCAGCTCTTTTGAGGAAAATGTTTTTAGCGGAATAGATGCATTCGAATTAGTACTGATTGCTCTTGCTGTTTTCGGATTATTTTATGTTGTTTATTTTCTGACCGGTTTTGTGAGTAACAGACTTGGATTTAGTACCGAAGATAAAATTACAGCCCAGTTTTGCGGTACTAAAAAATCCTTAGTTCACGGAACCGTATTTGCCAAAATATTATTTCCTAATCCAAGTGCAATGGGAATAATTTTATTACCCATCATGCTTTTTCATGCTTCCCAGATTTTTATCATCAGCTTTCTTGCCAGCTCTATCAGCACCCGAAAAGAAGAAAACAAGCTGTCTTATGTTGTAGAAAATAAGTAACAACAATAAAAAAATCGCAAATCACAATTCCGTTTTGGGATTTATGATTTGCGATTTGTATTTTTTTTTCAAATTGTTTTTTATAAAACAGACTCTTCTTCTTCCTCAACTGCAAATTCCATAGGATCTTCCGTTTCTGAAATAATTTCTGGTTTAGAAGCTTTCAGTGTGTTGAATTTTTCCAATTGCTCCAGCTCATCTTCATCGCCACTGAAATAAGGAAAAACATCCATTACAGGCGATTCTGAAATTGCAGGAATAGTATAATCACCCATGGTTCCTTTCATGGCAGAAACCGTATTATCATATGCTTCTTTTACATCATTGGCCTGGACTAAAAAATACATATTGGTCTTGCGTTCTTTACCACTTTCTTCATCATAAGCCAGTAATGAAATCTTCGATTTAAACCAGCGGTCGGCATTTTCAAAGGGATGAATTTCGGCATAATTAGCAACTTTAATATTCGCTATTTTAAATTCTTCGCTTACAAAAGCCTTCATCTCTTCATTCATTCTGCTTTCGGCTTCGGTAAAAGAAATAGCGTCAACTAAATATATTTCACCTACCATTTTCTGATTACCGGTTTCATCCGTTTTTCTATATTTTACTTTGCATTCGTACCAGATAGCGCTCATAATTTTCTTTTTTTAAGGATGTCAAAGATATATTTTAGGGTAAAAAAAAAACGTAAATAATTCAAATAGATATTCACAATTTTGAATCAAAACGCTATACTTCTTATTTCAAAGCATTTAACTTTATATTAATTCAAAACTGGGAAAAATGTTTAGTTTTGTGTATCACAATCATTCATTATGGATTTAAAGGCTCATTATAAAAAATTATTTGATCGATCTGTTCAAAATATTTTAAATAATAAATATGTGCTGGATCCAGAAATTGATTCCAACAATGACAATCGTTACGGAATTACATTACTTATTCGCCCTTCGGAAAAAGTAAAAAAGCAAATCCAGCGCTTTTTAAGTGCCTTAAAAGAAGTAGACAACAGCCAGTATTATTACCCCAATACGGATATTCATATTACTGTTCTTTCAATTATTTCCTGCCAAACCGGTTTCTCTTTAAATCAGATTAATGCTGAAGAATACCTTACTGTAATTGAAGAAAATTTAGATTCCATCGCAAATCTGGAAATTCATTGCAAGGGTATTACGGCATCTGATTCGGCTGTTATGATTCAGGGATTCCCATCTGACGAAAGCTTAAATTCCTTTAGGGATTCGCTCAGAAAAGCTTTCAGTAAAACTAATCTTAAACAAAGTATTGACAGCCGCTATACTCTTTTAACTGCTCATAGTACCGTATGCCGTTTTAAAGCGCCTATTGAGAATACTGCTGAACTCATTGCGGTATTAGAAAAATACAAGCATTACGATTTTGGAACTTTTCAGGTAAATACTCTTGATTTGGTATATAATGACTGGTATCAGAGAGCCGAAAAAACTCAAATTATTCATCAGTTTAAAATTTAAAACAACTATTTATCAAGTGACTATCTGTTGGCTTTTTGATAAACAAAAGCACCGCTATCTCTAATAATAACAGCAGTTTACAAAGTTTTCTAAAAAAATAATAACAAATCATAAAGTGTTAAGATTACGTTAAATAAAAATTAAACAGCTGTTTAAATTAAACACTTGTTTAATTTTGTGCTGTAATTATAAATTTATCTAAAGTGAAAACTGATTTTAATGAAAAGCAGATTCAAATTCTTCTGATAGCCGAAACGCTGTTTGCCGAAAATGGATTTGAGGGAACTTCGATAAGAACAATTGCCAAGAAAGCCGAAATCAATGTTGCCATGGTATCTTACTATTTTGGTTCAAAAGAAAAACTTTTAGAGGCTTTAATACTGTACCGCACTTCTGATTTAAAAATTCAGATAGAAAACTTATCGGTGGAAAATTTAGATCCTGTTGAAAAAATTGACAAATTAATCGAATTGTATGTCAATCGAATCCGATGCAATAAAGGAATTTACAGAATCCTGCATTTTGAATTTTCTTCAGAAGAGAAAGAAGACAAAATGAAGCTCTTAAATGAAGTCCGTGACCGGAATTTAAAATCACTCGAAACCATTATTCATGAAGGTCAGGCGAAAGCAATTTTTAGAAAAGAGGTGATTATTCCGCTAATTCCTCCCACGATTATGGGTACTTTTTTCCATTTCTACATGAATAAGGATTATTTTAAAAAACTGTTAACCCTTGAAACAGACGAAGAATTCGATAATTATATTCAGACAAAACTTAAAACACACATTCAACAAACAATAAAAGCACTGCTACTATATGAAAGCTAATCATTTAATACTCTTTGGGTTTTTATTCCTGGGAATAACAGCCACAGAAGCACAGGAAAAAAAGAGTTTAACGCTCGACCAAGCCATTCACCTGGCCTGGGAGAAAAGCAATGAAGTAAATTTAGCCAATGCCAAAGTAACGACTAAAAAATACGAGTTGCAATCTGTAAAAAATCATCGCTATCCCGATTTAAAAGCTTCGGCACAATACCAGCGCTTAACTAAAGCTTCTATTGATTTAAAAAATAATGGCAGCGAGAGTGAGGAAAGTGGTTCAGATACTAAAGCCCCAAATGTCGACCAACTGGTTTTAGGACAAATTAATGCTACTCTGCCTCTTTTCTCCGGTTTTAAATTACAAAACAGTATTAAAGTTTCGGATAATCTGTATAAGGCCGAAGCTGCAAATGCGTTACAAACCAAAGAAGAAACAGCCATGGAAGTAATTAATTATTATGTGGCATTGTACAAAGCACAAAAAACGGTAGAATTACTAAAGGAAAATTACAAAAGCGCTGAACAGCGTGTAAAAGACTTTACCGAGCTGGAAAAAAACGAAATCGTTCCTAAAAACGATTTACTTAAAACCCAATTACAGCTGTCTAAAGTGCAACTGTCTTTAGATCAGGCTAAAAGTGATTTAAACGTGGTAAATTACAAATTAGCAAGTCTTTTAAAACTGGATACTAATACCCAGATAAGCGTTCAGGAAAGTGATTTGGCAGCTTATGAACTAAACAACATTCCCACAGATGAAAATCCGGCATTAGAAAACCGTAAAGATTTAGAGGCACTTCGCTTTCAGGAACAAGCAAGTCTTGAAAGTATAAAAGTAGCGCGAAGTGGCTACTACCCTTCTCTTTCACTTATTGCCGGTTACACCACATTAGATTTAAAAAATGTAGTAACGGTGCAGAATGCGATGAATTTTGGAATTGGATTATCTTATAATATCAGTGATATTTTTAAAAACGGAACGGAAGTTAAAGTAGCAAAAAGCAAAGCAGCAGAAGTTCAGAATTCAGAAATGATGCTTACTGATTACATTAAAAATCAGGTTAAAAAAGCACTGGAAGATTATGATTTATCAGTGAAACAAAACAGCGTTTATACTCAGGCAGTAGAACAGGCAACTGAAAATTACCGAATTATAAAAGATAAATACGACAATGGCTTATCTGACACTAATGATTTACTGGAGGCCGATGTTGAACAACTGAGTGCTAAAATTAATAAAGCTGTGGCGAAAGCCAATGTGATTCAAAAATATTACAGTTTACTGGCTGTAACAGGACAATTAAACCAAACTTTCAACCTTTCTAAAATATAATTGACACCTAAAATGGAAAAGAAAAAAACAAACAAAAAATTTATCGTTATAATAGGTTCTTTAATCCTATTAGGCGTTATATATGGTTCTTATAAATACATTCATTCTCTTTCTCACGAAGAAACAGATGATGCACAAGTGGAGAAATATATGAATCCTATTATCCCAAGAGTTTCAGGATATATAAGCAAGGTGTATATCAAAGACAATGATTATGTAAAAAAAGGAGATACTCTATTTACTATTGATAAAAAAGATTATCAGTTAAAAATTGATGAAGCTAAAGCCGCATTGGCAGCAGCCGAAGGGAATTTTGAAGTATCAAAAGCAGATGTGGGGAGTATTCTGGCAAGTGTATCTGTATCGGATGCGAATGTAAAATCAGCAACCGGAAATATTGAGACCGCAAAAATTAAACTGGGTTTAGCAACAAATGATTTTAACCGTTACAGCAATTTGTACAAAAATCATACGATTACTAAACAGCAATATGAGCAGGCCTTAGCAGCGAAACAGGAAGCTGAAAATGAGGTTCGCATTTTACAACAACAACAAAGAGCCAGCGCTTTTCAAAAATCAGTTACTCAGGCCAAATCTGTTGTTTCTGACAAGCAAATTAATGTTGCCGAGGCAAATATTAAAAGAGCGGAGGCTTTGTTAGAATCGGCTAAATTAAATCTAAGTTATACCGTTGTAACAGCTGCAATTGATGGTCAGGTTTCTAAAATTGACATTCAGCCGGGACAATTAGTACAACCGGGACAATCCTTGTTTTACATCATCAATAACAATGAAGCCTGGGTTATTGCCAACTTTAAAGAAACTCAATTAAACAAAATGGTTGCAGGTCAAAAAGTAGCTTTAAAAGTAGATGCTTATCCTGATTATGAATTTAAAGGAACAGTAACATCGTTTTCACCGGCTACAGGTTCCCGTTTTTCGATTTTGCCTCCGGATAATGCTACCGGAAACTTTGTGAAAACCATTCAGCGTTTACCAGTAAAAATTAGTATCGACTCAAGCAACGACATCGAAAAAGTAAAACTACTGCGTCCGGGAATGAATGTGGATGTAGATGTGCATTTGAAATAAATATAAAAGCTAATTTAAGTTGTTTAAGTCCCATCACTTCGGGAAGAGTTCTTGTCTTTTAGCAGAACATAAAAATTAGAATAAAAACTGATTTTAGGTCCATTTTGCTTCATTTTATCAGGTAAAATATCCGAACTAACGGTTTAATAAAAAACGAAATCAGAATAAAATAATACAGAATAAATGGTACTAGCAGATGACGATTTAGTAGAATATGGCTTTAGAAGAGTAATCATAACAATCACAGCTGTGCTATGTGCCCTGCTGGAAATTGTAGATACTACTATTGTCAATGTGGCTCTGACTAATATGAGGGGAAGCCTGGGAGCCACTTTAACAGATGTTGCCTGGGTAATTACGGCCTATGCAATTGCAAATGTTATTGTAATCCCGATGACAAGCTGGCTTTCGCAACAATTTGGAAGACGTAATTATTTTGCTGTTTCGATCATTATATTTACTATTTCTTCTTTCTTGTGCGGAAATGCCACAAATATATGGGAATTAGTAGCTTTCCGGTTTGTACAGGGTTTGGGAGGTGGCGCTCTACTGGTAACCGCACAAACGATCATTACCGAAAGTTATCCCATTGCTAAGCGCGGAATGGCTCAGGCTATTTACGGAATGGGTGTAATTGTAGGACCTACACTGGGTCCGCCATTAGGTGGTTATCTGGTAGATAATTTTTCATGGCCTTACATTTTTTACATCAATATTCCATTGGGAATTATTGCGACACTTTTAACACTTACATTTGTCAGAAGCCCTAAATATGGTGAGAAATTAAAATCCAATCAGGTTGATTGGTACGGAATTATTCTGCTGGCTACTTTTATTGGTTCGTTACAGTTTGTATTAGAACACGGGCAACAGGATGACTGGTTTAATGATGATTTGATTGTAACGTTGAGTGTTGTTTCTTTATTTGGATTAATCCTCTTTATCTGGAGACAATTAGTATACAAATATCCAATTGTGAATTTAAGTGTACTAAAAGACGGAAATTTACGCATAGGAACCGTCATGAGTTTCATTATGGGATTCGGTTTATATGGTTCTACATTAATTATCCCTATTTACACCCAATCCATATTAGGCTGGACTGCAACAGATGCCGGTTTGTTATTAATTCCCGGATCGATTACAACAGCCATCATGATGCCTTTCGTGGGTAAAATGATTCAAAGAGGTGTTCCGCAGGGATATATGGTTGCGGGAGGTTTTCTGGTGTTCTTTATTTTTACACTGCTCATGTATTATAACATGACTCCTGACACCGGAGTCGAACACATGTACTGGCCTTTAATTCTGAGGGGAGTTGGTTTAGGATTACTTTTTGTACCCATTACCACATTATCACTTTCCACACTTAAAGGAAAAAACATTGGCGAAGGAGCAGCATTTACAGGAATGATGCGACAATTAGGAGGTTCTTTTGGTATTGCTATCATAACCACTTTTATCACCAGATTGAGTCAAATGCATCGAGTAAATCTTGTTTCTAACTTAGACGGCAGCAATTTTGCCGTACAGGAAAGACTAAATCAGCTGCAAAAAGGTTTTATGGCTAAGGGATACTCTGTAAATGAATCTTTGAAAAAGGCTTATGAAGTACTTGATTTTTCGGTTATGAAACAAAGTACAGTACTGGCTTACATGGATATTTTCCTGTATCTGGGTTTGCTTTTTTTATGCTGTATTCCTATTATCTTATTTATTAAAAAAGGAAATAACAAAATCAATCCTGCTGATGCAATGCATTAATGTGGATTTTTGAATTTAGAACTTAGAATTTGATTTATTGAAAAAATTCCGAATTTCACTATTTATTAAAGTGCAATTCGGAATTTTTTATAACTACTATCTTTACTCTTTCTTCTTTCTTCTTTCTTCTTTCTTCTTGCCTTTATTCTACCTTGTAAAAACCAAATGATTTCCTTTGGACAAATTAGCATCAAACTGATAGCCTTCATAATTAAATCCTTTTAAATCATCAATAGTTTCGGCATTCGTATCAATAATATAACGCACCATCATTCCTCTGGCTTTTTTAGCAAAAAAACTAATCATTTTCAGCTTTCCATCTTTATAATCTTTAAAATCAGGAGTGATTACAGGCACTTTCAATGCTTTTACATCAATTGCAGAAAAATACTCATTACTGGCTAAATTGATAAACAACTCTCCTTTTTTCAATTCTTTATTGAGCGAATGTGTCAATGTTGTTTTCCAAAAATCATACAGATTTTTTTGTTCACCAATAGCAAGTTTTGTTCCCATTTCCAATCTGTATGCCTGCATGAGATCCAAAGGCTTTAAAATACCGTATAAACCGGATAGAATTCTTAATTTGTCCTGAAGCACATCTAATTTTTCTACCGGAATCGTGTAAGCATCTAAACCGGTGTACACATCACCGTCAAAAGTATATACTGCCGGACGCGCATTTTCGGGCGTGAAAGGCGTTTTCCATTCTTTATTACGCTGCCAGTTTAAGTCGGCTAATTTATCTGAAATAGCCATTAAATCAGATAAATCTTTGGGTGATTGCTGTTTTAATACTTTATGAATTTGTCTGGATTCTTTCAGGAATGCAGGTTGCGTAAATTGTGCTGTAGGCAGTTCCGTTTCAAAATTTAATGATTTGGCGGGTGATAGTACTATTTTCATAAGTAGTGGTAGCATTTTTTTATCGATTCCAAAAATACTACATTGATTATAAATTAGCAGTCAGATTGGAATAGTTTTAATCTAATATCCTATAAAAACCTTCTATAAAAGGATTAAGGTACTTATTTCAAAGACTTTAAAATTTCATTACTATTTCTTTTTGAAAGTTTTTTTAAATATTCCTTACTAAATTGATAAAAAAACTAAAGGCAATTTTTCATTTTAATATTTTATCTGTGTATAAAGTGACTAATATTATGTTTTTAACAGCATATTTTTAATAGATATTTCGTTATTTTTGCATATCTCTACATTTTTAATAAATATTAAAGCCATTTAAATCATTTCTTTAACTAAATGATAAAATAACAAAAGTAACAACACATGAAAAAAACAATTAAGCGCCTGTACAAATCAGAACTTTTTACGGAATTTTTTGATAATGAAAAATCAAGTGGACTTGTTTTAATTGGCTGTACTATAATTTCATTAATACTTGCTAATTCAATTTTTTCAGACCAATATCTTCATACCTGGCACATGAAAGTAGGAACGCAGAGTCTGGAATACTGGATTAACGATGGTTTAATGACTATTTTCTTTTTACTTATCGGATTAGAATTAGAGCGCGAAATTTATTTGGGCGAATTGTCTAATATTAAGGAAGCTTTATTACCTATTTTTGCTGCACTGGGAGGAATGCTGGTTCCTGCAGGGCTCTATTTACTACTTAATTACGGGACATTGGCACAATCAGGAGCAGGAATCCCGATGGCTACTGATATTGCTTTTGCTCTGGGAGTGCTTTCCTTACTGGGCAACCGCGTACCATTGTCTTTAAAAGTTTTCTTAACAGCTCTGGCCGTTATTGATGATTTGGGAGCTATACTTGTTATTGCTGTTTTTTATACTAAAACTATTCTATGGATCAATTTAGCCATTGCTTTGGGAATTTTATTGTTCTTATTCATTCTTAACAGGATGAAAATAAAAAACTTAATCCCATATCTTATCGGTGGGGTAATCATGTGGTATTTTATGCTGAATTCCGGAATTCATGCTACAATTACGGGTGTATTAATCGCCTTTGTTATTCCTTTTGGAGACGGAACAAAAAAATCTGTTTCTTATAAATTGCAACATTTTTTACACAAACCGGTAGCCTTTATTATTTTACCGCTGTTTGCGCTAGCCAATACAGCCATTGTCTTAGGATCAGATATTGTAGAGACTTTAAGTTTACATTACAGTATCGGAATTATGCTGGGACTGATTGTTGGTAAGCCCTTAGGTATTGCATTATTTAGTTTTCTCGCTGTTTCAATAGGTCTGTGCAAACTGCCTGGTGATTTAAACTGGAAAACTATTATCAGTGTTGGGTTTTTAGGAGGTATTGGTTTTACAATGTCAATTTTTGTTACTTTATTAGCTTTTGATGATCATCATATAATAAATAATGCTAAATTTATAATTCTGCTGTCTTCTTTAACGGCAGGTTGTATTGGTTTTATGTTATTAAAATATAATTTAAAGAAAAGTAATGAAATCCATAATTAGAAAGTTTTTTGATTATATAAACCTTGCTAAGGGTGAAGATGATAAGTCTAAAGTTTTAGATAATGTAAAAGTAAATATATCGTTTCGGGGAGCGAATTTATGGATTTTAGCCTGTGCGATAGCAGTTGCATCGATTGGATTAAATGTCAATTCGGCCGCTGTAATCATTGGAGCGATGCTTATTTCTCCTTTGATGGGACCTATCGTAGGAGCAGGTTTCGGACTTGGAACCTATGATTTTGAACTCCTTAAAAGATCCCTGAAAAATCTTTTAATTGCTACTATTGCCGGACTGGTCGTTTCTACTATTTATTTTTATATCAGTCCGTTTAAAGAAGCACAGCCGGAACTTTTATCCCGTACTTCCCCTAATATCTATGATATTCTGATTGCGTTTTTTGGTGGTCTGGTTGGAGTAATTGCAATAACGCGGGTTGAAAAAGGTAATCCAATTCCCGGTGTAGCAATTGCAACTGCTTTAATGCCTCCTCTTTGTACTGCCGGATACGGATTAGCAACCGGTGGTTACAAATTCTTTTTCGGAGCGATGTACCTCTACTCCATCAACTGTGTATTCATTTGTATATCCACATTTTTAATTGTTAAATACCTGAAATATCCAATAAAAAAACAATTGGATGAAAAGCTTCAGAAAAAAGTAAAATACTATATCAGTACAGTGATCACTATTGTGCTGTTGCCAAGTATTTATTTTGCGTATCAGTTATTTGAGGAGAAAAAATACCAGCAACAAATTGATATTTTTACAGAAAAAGAATTTAATGAAAAAGGTATTACTGTGGTCTATAAAAAAACACAGTTCAATAAAAGTCCTAAAATTCTGGAATTGGGTTTTTTATCCAAACGTTTTAGCGATGCCGAAATAAAAGCACTCAACCAAAGCCTCCCTGATTATGAATTAAACAACACCAAATTAGTTATAAAACAAGACACCACTGATTTGAAAAGTGATATTTTAAACGAAATTAATTTTAACAAATCTGCTTTAAGCCAGAAAGATGTTACTATTCTGAACTTAAAAAAACAAATTGCATTCAATCATTTTGACAATAATGAACTCCTTGCCGAAATGAAAATATTATTTCCTGACATACAAAACATTTCGATTTCAAACCATACTTTTAATGAAAAAACGGATAGTACTAAAACAGTTCCGGTTCTTATCTATAAAAGTAAAAACAAATTTGAGAAACAAGAGCTCGATAAAATAGTGCAATGGCTAAAACAGCGCTTAACTAAAAAAGAAATTGAAGTATACCGCCAACCCAATATTTCTAAAGATTCAAAATAAAAATGGATTTATTCAGTGCATCCGAATATGACCCAAACACCAATCTTTTGCCCGTTGATGGTACGGTATTGTATTATGGTAAAATAATGGATTACGCTGAAGCCGGATTCTACTACCGCCGTTTACTGGAAAGTATCGAATGGAAAAATGATGAAGCTGTTATTTTTGGAAAACTGATTATTACCAAAAGAAAAGTAGCCTGGTATGGCGATAGTAATTTTAAATACAGCTATTCAAATACCACCAAAGAAGCGCTTGCATGGACAAGTGAACTCAGGGAATTAAAATTATTAACCGAACAGATAACAGGCGAAACCTATAATTCCTGTCTGCTCAATTTATATCACAATGGTGATGAAGGTATGGCGTGGCATAGCGATGGCGAAAAAGATTTAAAGAAAAACGGTGCTATTGCTTCACTAAGTTTTGGGGCACAAAGAAAATTTGCATTCAAACACAAAACCACTAAAGAAACCGTTTCACTAATGCTTGAACAAGGAAGTCTTTTAGTAATGAAAGGTACTACGCAAACCCATTGGCTCCATCGGTTGCCCCCGTCTAAAAAAATAAATAAACCCCGAATTAACCTGACTTTCAGAACTATTGTCATTTAAGATTACTGTCATTATATCAGTTTGTGAATAATAGCTGACAAAAGGAAAACACATTAAAAACATCGTACTGCTTATACTGAATTATTAAAAAAAAGTGGCTTATTTTCTTAAAAAACACCACTTTTTTTTACAACATCAAC
This sequence comes from Flavobacterium sp. ARAG 55.4, assembly GCF_051846875.1. Taxonomy (NCBI): domain Bacteria; kingdom Pseudomonadati; phylum Bacteroidota; class Flavobacteriia; order Flavobacteriales; family Flavobacteriaceae; genus Flavobacterium; species Flavobacterium sp. ARAG 55.4. Next base: position 43,088 of record NZ_JBPYCT010000014.1, read on the forward strand.
GATAAACAATGGTTTTATTTTGATTTTCAGCAGACCTTTACTATCTTTCCAAGCGATTTAACCAATTATAATGAACCCTTAAACATTTTAAAAATGTTAGAAGAAACGAATGATAACCTGTCCGGGTCAGAAGTACGGACAGACGGAAATTTAGCCACTGATATTCAGGAAAACTCGAATAGTGAAACGGCTAAAAATGAAACAGCAACAGACACAGAAGAAGCAAATTCATTATCAAAAAGACAACAGGCTTTAAATGAAATTGAAGCTTCAAACGCTGAAGAACATGAAGACGAAACCTTAAAAGCCCGTCATGAAATTCCTATGCCTGATTATGAGACTTTCTCTATGGAAGTATTAGTTGATGAACTGCAAAAGCTGGTTACCAATGAAAAAGTAATGTCAATACGGGATCATGTTGAGGAAATTAAAAAAGCTTTTTTATCAAAATATAATCATTTTATTGAAGAGAAAAAAGAGGAGTTTCAAGCTGAAAACCCTGAAAGTACTGAAGAATTTGAATACCATTTTCCCTTAAAAACAAAATTTGATCAGTTTTATACTTTATACAAAGACAACAAACACACACACTTTAAAAGTCTTGAGAATAATTTAAAAAATAATTTAGCTACGCGATTAGCTATTGTTGAAGAGCTAAAAGAACTCATTAATCCTAATGAAAATATTAAGGACACCTTAAAAAGTTTCAATGAATTAAGAGAGCGCTGGAAAAATGCAGGTCCAATTCCTAAGGATAAATACAATCACGTGTGGAATAATTATCATTTTCATATCGAAAATTTTTATGATTATCTGCACTTAGACAGAGAAGCCAGAGACCTGGATTTCAAGCACAATTTAGAGCTTAAACAAAAAATCATTTCCCGCGTGGAAGAATTGCTTCAGGAGCAGGATATCAACAAAGCATTCAGAGAATTACAGGATTTACACCGTATCTGGAAAGAAGATATAGGTCCTGTTTCCAGAGAACATCGTGATGAAATATGGAATCAGTTTAGTGATTTAACTAAGAAAATGCACGACAAACGCGAAGTTCTTTTTGAAAAAATAAGAGGAACGGAACAGGAAAATCTTGAAAAAAAGAATTCTATTATTGCCCAGATTGAAGAATTAGGGACTATAAAAGTAAATGCACACTCTCAATGGCTCGTTCAGATTGAGAAAGTAGAAGCCTTAAGAAATGCTTTCTTTTCTACCGGAAAAGTACCTTCGGAAGTAAATGAAGCAACCTGGGCTGCCTTTAAAACGGCAGTTAGAAATTTTAATTCTTTTAAAAACTCTTTTTACAAAGATATTAAGAAGGAACAAAATGAAAATCTGAATAAAAAAAATGCACTGGTAGCCAAGGCAAATGAATTAAAAGAAAGCGAAGATTTTTCAGCAACAACACCAATCATGAAACAAATTCAGGAAGATTGGAAAAAAATAGGACATGTTCCCAGAAAATATTCTGATAAAGTCTGGACTGAGTTTAAAGAAGCCTGTAATCATTACTTTAATCGTTTAAAAGAACAAAGAAATGAGCACAATGCGGAAGAGATGGAAGCTTTTGACAAAAAGAAAGAATATCTGGAAACCATCAAAGAATTTCAGCTCGCTGGTGATCATAAAACCGATTTAGATGCTATCAAACAGCATATTGAAAACTGGAAAAATCTAGGTAGAGTTCCTTACACCAGAAGACATATTGAAGGAAAGTTCAACAAAATATTAGATGCACTTTTTGACAAACTCAGTTTGAGTAAAAAAGATTCCGATATGATGCGTTTTACCAATAAAATAGAAAACCTTTCGGAAAATAATGACAACAGAAAATTAGAAAACGAAAAGATTTTTATCATCCGTAAAATTGAAGAAGTCCAAAATGAAATTTTCCAGTTGGAAAACAACATTCAGTTTTTTACAAATACTAAAAATGCTAAAAAGGAAAATTCAATTGTTTTAGAAGTCCGGAAAAATATTGCTATCCACAAAGAAAGTTTAGAAACCTGGAAAGAAAAACTAAAACAACTTAGAAATCTGAATCAGGAGTAGTCCAAGAAGTCAGAAATGTAAAAATATGCAGAAGCATGATAAAACCAGGCAATTTTCAAATTTGAAAAATTGCCTGGTTTTTCTATACCATTTTTACTACTTCCCTCATAACTTCTAACTTCTTGCTTTCATGATAATTGTCATTTTTATTTGCTGTAATGCATATTATTTTTGAATTATAAAAATACTTATCATGAACAATTCACTGATTCAAAAATACAATGTACCCGGTCCGCGCTACACCAGTTATCCCACTGTTCCCTACTGGAACGAAGCTGATTTTACATATCAGGACTGGATTACAACTTTTAGAAAATCATTTGCTGAGAGCAATGCTACAGAAGGAATCAGCTTGTACATTCATCTTCCGTTTTGCGAAAGTCTGTGTACATTTTGTGGCTGCAATAAACGTATTACTAAAAATCATAATGTAGAATCCGTTTACATTCAGGCTGTTTTGAAAGAATGGCGTCTTTACAGCAAACTTCTGAATGAAAAACCCATTATCAAAGAAATTCATCTGGGCGGCGGAACACCTACTTTTTTTTCAACAAAAAGCCTGGAAGATTTAATCAACGGTATTTTTGCTTACGCCGGTAAAGCTGAAAATTATGAATTTAGTTTTGAAGGACATCCCAACAATACAACGTATGCACATTTGCAAAAACTCTATGATTTAGGTTTTAGAAGAGTCAGTTTTGGGGTTCAGGATTATTCTGAAAAAGTACAGAAAGCTATCCATCGCGAACAGCCTTTTCACAATGTTGCTAAAGTTACTTTCTGGGCAAGAGAAATAGGTTATACCTCTGTTGGGCATGATATTATTTTTGGATTACCTTTTCAGAAAACAGAAGATATTGTGGATACAATAGAAAAAACGAAATCATTACAGCCCGACCGTCTGGCTTTTTACAGCTATGCTCATGTGCCGTGGATTAAAGGAAATGGTCAGCGTGGTTTTAAGGATGAGGATATTCCTAAAGATCAGGAAAAAAGAATTTTGTACCAAGTGGGAAAAGAATTATTACTCAAAAATGGGTATTACGAAATAGGTATGGATCATTTTGCATTAGAAACAGATAGTCTGTATCAATCTTTGCAAAAAGGTCAGCTGCATCGTAATTTTATGGGATACAGTTCGTCAAAAACCCAATTAATGATTGGTTTAGGTGTTTCGTCTATTAGCGACAGCTGGTATAGTTTTGCACAAAATGAGAAAAACCTTGATGATTATTACCAACTTTTAGAATGGGATCAAATTCCTGTTTTCAGAGGTCATTTGTTAACGAATGAAGATCTGATTATTAGAAAACATATTCTGAACCTCATGTGTCATTTTGAAACCAGCTGGGATACTAATGAAACTTATTTTAAAGAAATAAGAGAAATTTTGGGACAACTGAAAGAAATGCAGCAGGACGGAATCCTTATAATCAGAGAAAACGGAATCCAGGTAACAGATAAAGGCAAAGCTTTTGTTAGAAATATTTGTATGGCATTTGATTTACATTTAAAACGAAAAGCACCTGAAACTGCTTTGTTTTCTATGACAGTTTAAATTAAAATCAATTTTTATGAACTAGAAATTACTTAGTTGATATTTTACTTATCTTAGAACAATTAAAATCAGACAACTAAAATTTAAAAATATGGCAAAACAAGTTTTTATCAATCTGGCTGTAACTGACCTTCAAAAGTCAATGGATTTCTACACTGCATTAGGTTTTTCAAACAATCCTCAATTTTCTGATGACACCGCAAAATGCATGTTATGGAGTGATACTATTTATGTAATGCTTTTGACACACGAAAAGTTTTTAAACTTTACAAATAAACCCATTGCGGATACCAAAGCCCATATTGCGGGATTGTTTTCGTTATCGACTGACAGTATTGACGAAGTAAATACTATTGTAAACAACGGTTTGAATGCTGGCGGAACCGAACCTACTGAGATGAGAGATTATGGTTTTATGCAACAACGTACTATTGAAGATTTTGACGGTCACACCTGGGAAGTATTCTATATGGATATGTCGAAAATGCCGACAGAATAAACTTTTATCTCAAAAATATACTTACAAAAAACCTCCTTTTTGCCAAAGCGAGGTTTTTTATAAATACAATTATTAGTTCTTCCTTAATCTACTTTAAAAGCTCCGTCACCAACAACATCTATAGCTTTTAAAAAATCTAAAATATGTTGATTGAATTCATCCTTCTGTTCCAGATTAGACACATGACCTGCATTTTCAATAACTTTTAATGTTGCTCCGGATATAGATTCTTTCATTGCTTCTGATTGTGCTAACGGGGTGACAGAATCTTCTTTTCCGCAGATAATTAATGTTGGAATATTAATTTCAGTCAGAACAGAACAGCTTTCTGATCGCTCAGCAATTGCTTTAAGTCCTCGTTGTACAACATGCTCAGGATTAGAGAATACCACTTTTTTTAATTCTTCTACCTGTTCCTTTTTATTTCTAAATGAATCTTCATAAAAAACTTTTTTTATGAAACCCTCATTAAAATTTGCAGTGCCATTAACCTCTATTTCATTGATGGCCTCATAACGTTTTTCTTTGACTTCAGGAGTATCGGCTATACATTGTGTGTCGGCTAAAATTAAAGCTTCAAACCGTTCAGAAAATCGCTGATAGGCATTTAAAACTATATATCCACCCATAGACAAACCACACACCACTGCTTTTTCGATGTTTAATTCATCCATAAATGCTATTAAATCTTCAGCAAATAAATCAATACTCAAAGAAGAATCTGTATCAATAGAATTCCCAAATCCTCGAATATCAAAACTAATTACACGATAAGCTGATTTTAAAAAATCCATTTGCCCATGCCACATCGATTTATCAAAAGGAAAACCGTGTATAAATATAACCGGAACACTTCCTTCTCCAACATCATTATAAGACAAATTAAAGTTATTTACAGTAATAGTTAAATCAAAACCTTTATTTTCTGTTTTCATGTCTTGTATTTTTTCTGTTTAGGTAACTGCTGTAAATTTACATTTTGAATTCTGGAAATAATTTACAGAATTTACAATAAGAACTACACAATTCACACTTAACAAAAACCATAAAAAAAAACCTGCTTATCGATTAGACAAGCAGGTTAGGTTTTAAAAAAAGACTAAAATTAATCTGTAATAATATTGAATCCCTGGATTCTTCCGCTTTCTTTTAAACGGAAAGTTTCTTTAGTAACTTTTGTAGTTGGATTGTATTGCATCACTCCTGAAAAACCATCTGAAGTACTATTTGACAGGAAATAAATTTCACCATTATGGAAAAATGGATTTTGTGTTGTATAGAAATTATCCGGTGGCATGTTTAAGCGAGTTGCTTTTTTAGTATTGGTATCAATTTCGTTCCAGAACCAAACATCATCTCTATATTTAACTCCGTGTTGTCCTCCACCATAATAAGAAACCGGTCTTGATGGAATTGTAGTATAAATTTTGTTGTTGTAAGCAAAAAGTCTGTTAAACTCAGCAGGAAACTGATATGATTTAATATCCAATACAAAAGTGGTATCAAAATTAACTTCTCCTTTTTTAATTCTAAGAATTTTAGAAGAATAGTCCGTTGGCTGTGTTTTCATATCACCTACTGTAGCAAAATATAAATCACCGGTAACCGCGTCTAAACTCCATAGAACGTGGTCAATAAAAACACCTAAATTAGTTGTATTACCAATTTTGGTTACATTTTCAATTTTATTTGTCGTTAAATCATAAACTGCAATTGCTACTTCTTTTACCGCAGGAGTTACCTGCCAGTTGTTCCCTACTTTACTTCCTAATAATAAATCAAGGTATAATTTGTTTTCTCTTTTTGCGATAATTAACTGCCCGATTGATTCTAAAGGCTGTCCTTCTGAAAGCGAAGAAAAATCAATTTCTCCTGTTCTTTCCATAGTCGTTGGGTTGAATTTTTGTAATTTCAATCCGCCTCTTACTTTATCCCAGTAGTAACCTTCTGTAGCACTTGCCACTAAGTAGTTTGTTTCGTACGCGTTAGAAAGTGATGGTAAAAATCCCTGATCTACCACTTTACCTGAAGCATCAAGCCCCATTTTAGTAATTCCCTGTTTTGTATTTGAAACATCATTTACTTTAAAAAGGCTTTTGTCTAAAACACTTCCACCTAAAGAAGAGGCTACCTGAAGAAATGGAAGTCCGGCAAGATTGATTTCTCTTGATTTATTGTCTTTTAAGGCATAAACACCTCCGCTCCAATTAGCTGCACCATTGTAAATAATCCAGGTTTCATTTTTTGGCAAAGTTTCATCTACATTACCATTGTCATCATTATTGTTATCATCATTGCTGCTGCAAGAAAATAAAAGCATACAAGCAGCTACTCCTGCAAGTATGGAACCAAGTGATTTGCTTCTTTTCATAGTTATTGTAATTATTGTTAATTTAAAAAAAGTTATAAATTAGTTTGAGATGGAATGATCTTCCCGGTCTCTGAACATTAAAATTGTCATACAATCTTATGTCTCCAATGTTTCGGCATTCAGCTGAAACAGTTGTTTTTTTATTCGAAAAATGGTAATACATGCCCACATCATTCGAAAACTGCCCTATTCTTCCATCTTTTGGAATGATTAATGAAGTTTGAAAATCTTTTACAGGTTCAAACAAAGACGGTTCCTGACTTTTTGGAATTTCAACCAGAAAAAACCGATGAGTGTAATTAGCATTCCACGTAAAGTTTAGATTATCACCCTTCGCAAACAGATTTCCGAAATAAGTATTTAACCAAAAGTTTCCAAACAGAAACGGAATATTAGGCACTCTTGAATCCTGAAGGTAGTTAAACTGACTCTCAACCGCTATTCTTCTAATATCCTGATAAGTCATATTCAATCCGGTACTTAACCATTTTGCAGGAACATAATTCGTTTCAAATTCAAAACCTTTTATTTCAGTTTGCTGGTAATTTATGTATCGGCTGAATGGAATATCATACTGAAGAAAAATTCCGTCTTTGGCATTTCTATAAAACAAATTGGCCGAAAAAACCAGACTGCTTTTTCCTTTTAGGATTGAATATTCGCCATATAAATTTAAATTGTCGCTCTTTTCAGGTTTAAGATCTAAATTTTCTCTGGTCATGACAGCGTCGCCAAAAACTTCTGATTCATCAGGAAGGCGCGTGGCTTTTTCGTAAGAAAATTTTAATAAATAATTTTTATCTGCCCATTTTAGTCCTGCCAAATAACCAAAACGACTGTCTGCTTTTGATGATTTCCAGGCTGCACCATAATTATCAGTTGTATATCCGTCTGTCTTGTAATGGTAATATTTAGCGGCAACAACGCTTTCCAGTCTGCTGTCCAGCCATAATGAACGCCAAGCCAGAGCCAAATTATCTTTTCTGTAAGTTGCCGGAATAGTCATTACATCAATACCATCAATTGGAGAAATTGCTCCCAGAGGATCGCTTCCTTTTCTTCGCTGATATTGAAACAGTTCACTGAATTCTAAAAAGTTTCGGTCAGACAATCGATATTCCATATTTAATCTCGACGCAGCCAGATTGTATTTTAATTGTTGGTTATTTCCTGCCCTGATTTCGCCTGCCTGTAAACCGCTAGCCATGATATCTCCTTCCCAATTGTAACGAACCGTTGTTGTATCAATAAATTTGGTATCAAAGTGACTGTAATTAGTCAGGAAATTTACTTTTAGTTTATCATCAAAAAATTTCTTTTTATAATGGATCATTCCTGTGTAATTCTGTTCTTTCGAAAATGCCTGCCCGTAAACATTTACCATTTGAGCATCATTTTGAATCTCTTTAAAGAAATCAGAATAAATCAAAGTCAGTCGAAGATCATCAGCCCATGATTTTTCTTTTAATCCAATAAAAGCTTCCCCATAATTTGATCTTGTCATGTCGTGAAAACGCTTCACATCTTTAAACTCCTCATTTTTATCATTCTGAATGGGTACATTTACTTTATAATTATTATCCGAATAATTCAATGAACCATTAAGACCGCCGTAGAAATTCTTTTTATTTTGAAGGTAAAAATTAGCTGTTGCGCGGTGTGTATTAAATGAAGCTATTTCATATGATACCTCTGCAAAATTTTTATTTGAAGTTCTGGTTACCATATTTACTCCGCCGCCTAAAGCATCCGAAGCCAAATACACCGGCATCACTCCTTTGTAAATTTCTACTCTGTCCAGCATATTTACCGGGATGGTTCCTATGCTGAAACCGTGGCCAAACAATTCAATAGGAATTCCGTCTTTAAAAAAACGAACTGCTTTTCCCTGCAATCCGCCTAGATTAATTTGTACAGCCGAACCTAAATTTCCATTGGTTCTTAATTTTACTCCCGAAGCACGGTTTATAAAATCCCCCACATCGCCTGCTTTGGCATATTGTTTTTTAAAATCGATAACCTCAACAGAAAACGCAGACGTTTCAATTTGCTTTTTTACTGTTCGGTTTTGCACCACGACTTCTTTTAACTTTGCCGAATCACTGCCGGAAATATTTAAAGTAAATTTGAAATAATTTTTAGTATTACAATCAGCCGTAATGGTTTGTTTTAGTTTAAAACCGTTCTTGGTTACAACTTCTATAGTGTAACTTCCATCTGTTAGCGAAAGCTCTGCAATTCCTTTATTGTTACTCACTCCCATAGCTTTGTTATCTACAAATACACTAACGTTTGCCTGTGGGTTACCTAAATTGTCTTCGACTTGAATATGTACAGGACAAGCATTTCCGTAGAAAAATCCCATTAGATAAATAAATAAAATATTTAATTTAATTGCCAAGCTATTTTAATTTAAACTGATTATGAATTACATTTGCAGCTGCAAAAGTATTTCATAACTGAGTAATGCATTTATGAAAGTGGAAGTTTTAATTATGAATATAGAAGTATAAGCGATGGCATTTAAAATTGACTCTAATGATTTTGCTGATTTTCTGGAAACTGGTCAAGAACTCGAAATTGTACAGTCAGAAATAAAAATTGAAGGCGAAAAGGACATGAAATTTGTTACTCCTAAGGGAGATATTCTGTTTCATGAACATGCTATTAATGACGATTTATCAGTACTTGAAGGAAATTATCAATTGCACGATGATGTTAGTATTTCAGGGCGTGGCGAAACGGCATTGTTAGAAATGCATTTTAATCTTTCTGAGCAGCAAATTGGCTGTGTAAGCCCGACTTCAGTAACAGGATTTGCCGGATCGATGTCGGGCAATATCACTTACCTTACCGTTGAAGAGAATCATGCTAAAATGGATTTTAAAAAAGATATAATTTACAATACTTTTGATATTCATCTTCCTGTAAATGTACTTGCTAAATATGAAGGAGAATCAAAAGTAATGGATAATTTCCTGAATAATATTCAAAAAAACATCAGTACTACTTTGGCTAAAAATGAAATAAAAGTTGGAGCTAAAATCTATAGTGTAATACAGGACATCAAAAACTGTTTTTACAAAGGACTTACCAGAAAAATTTATATCGAATCTAAAATATATGAGCTTATTGCTTTAAGCCATTATAGTTTAGATAACGAAAAAGAATATACTAATTTTTCTGCTGATGATGTCGAAAAAATAAAATTTGCAGCGCAATTAATCAGAGATAATATTAATAATCCGGACACCATTGTTGGACTTGCCCGAAAAGTAGGTGTAAACCAAACCAAACTAAAAGAAGGATTTAAAGCGGTTTTTGGTGATACGGTTTTTGGTTACTTACAGGAAATCAGAATGAATAAGGCTAAGCATTACTTAGTCGACACTTCGCTTTCTATCCAGGAAATAAGCCATCTTTCAGGATATCAAAATGTTTCGAATTTCAGTATTGCTTTCAAACGAATATTTGGTTATCCACCTACTAAATTAAGAACGAAACTTATGTAATTGAAAAAGCGATTTCATACTACAAGAAATCGCTTTTTCATTAAAAAAACTATTTAAAACTAAAATCTATTTTCTAATGACAATTCGGATTTGCCTGAACAAACAAACTCACGGTAGATGGCGAAACATAAGGTATCCCTAATCCTAATCCTCTTAGAATAAACAATACTCCTATCAGCACTACTACATAAGGAATCGCTTTTTGAATGCGGTTACGAACACCGAGTGACAAAAATGATTTAAGGTATAATACACTACTCATTAATGGCACTGTTCCTAATCCAAATAAAACCATATACAAAACGCCTAAACTACTGTTTTGCATGGCAATTGCGCCAAATAAAGCCACATAAACCATTCCGCAAGGCAAAAAGCCGTTTAACAATCCAATCGTAAAAAGGGATTGATAGCTTTTCTTCTTAAACTGACTGCCCAGAATTTGTTTCAATTTTGAAATCAATCGAAATACCGGTTTAGAAAAATTGTATTTAGCAAATGTCTTTTCAGGGATTACAATGACTATAATCATTAAAACGCCAATTATAATCGATAATCTTTGCTGCATACCTGCTATAAAAAAACCTTTACCTAACAAGCCAAAAACTAAACCAATACTGGCATAAGCTGTAATTCGCCCTAAATGATAGGTAATAATCTGTGTTACTTTTTTAGCCGGATTCCTTTGATCTACAGGCAACATCATAGCGATAGGACCGCACATTCCAATGCAGTGAAAGCTACTTAGTAATCCGAATATCAAAGCGGTGTAAAGCATTTTTTCTTTTGAAGTTTCTGAGTTACTGAGTTACTGAGTTACTGAGTTACTGAGTTACTGAGTTACTAAGTTGCTAAGAATCTCCGTATCTCAGCAACTTAGTAGCTTAGTAACTACTCAATATAAATTGGTTCTTTCGTTAAATAAATTTTTCCGGCATACTGCCATTCCATATTAATGTCCCATTGACCGCCTGCCAATTTTGATTTAGGTATGAGCAAAGTTGGATTAGACAACAAAATCGGAGTATCGAAATCTAATTTTTTGTTAGACGGTCTGTAGAGGGACACTGTTCCTTTAATTTGGGATGCATTAAATTCCTGAGGAAATACAATAGTTATTCCCTCATTTGTATTGGTTATGATTGGTTTGTGATTTAAATCCTGTGCATTTTGAACACGATCCATTTCTTCCTGAAAGCGGGCATCATGCTTGTAATATTCTTCGACAACTAATTCGTTATCGTATTTAGAATTGGATTGTACTTTAATGACGAAGTACAAAATAAAACTGATAAATAATGCTATGGCTATGGATAATCCTGTTCCCCAATTAATTTTAATCCCCCTAGCCCCCAAAGGGGGAACTCCCACTGAAGTATTCAAATCTTTTAAATTGTTTGTTTTCATATTTTCTATTTATTAAAATATAATGCTTCTATTCACTATACATATTCCCCCTTTGGAGCTTAGGGGAATTAGTCAAAACTTCTAGGGCTCAAAAAACTAGTGGTGGTAGTTTCAATTTTTTTATCGCCGTTGTAAACTTCTATTTTTAATTTGGTTTTGTCGCTTTCCAGCAAATATTTATTGATTTCAACAAATAAAGTTCCGCTACTCATTCCCTGTTTAGGAACTTTGATAATTTGCTTTCCAACCAATTTCAAATCTCCTTTGATGTTTTTTAATTTAAAATGAAGGGCATTGAAATCATCATTGGTTTTATTAATAATTTTATACGTAAACACATTACTGATGTTTTCGCCTTTGTGTTGATACAACTGTCCCGGTAATCTTAAAATAAGTGCCTCAACATCCGTTCTTAAAAACAACAGCCCAATAAGCATCCCTACTAAAATGGTCAAAACAGCAGTGTAACCTTTCATTCTGGTGGTGAATTTAAAAGGCGCTTTTTTCTCTATTTCATCTTCGGAAGCATAGCGAATCAAACCTTTTGGCAAGCCTACACTTTCCATAATGCTGTCGCATTCGTCAATACAGGCGGTACAATTCACACACTCTAATTGTGTTCCGTTTCGGATATCAATGCCGGTTGGACACACATTGACACATTGATGGCAATCAATACAATCCCCTTTTCCACTTAAAGCACGATTTTCTTTCTTATTAAATTTAGCTCTTCCTGCTTCTTTTTCACCCCGAACAAAATCATAGGCTACATTAATCGATTTATTGTCTAAAAGTACCCCTTGTAATCTTCCGTAAGGACAGGCAATAATACATACCTGCTCTCTGAACCAGACAAAAATAAAATAGAAGATTCCGGTAAAAATGCCCAGTGAGATCAGCGTTTTCAAATGATTCAAAGGATTATCTTCAATCATAACAATCAATTCATCACTACCTATCAGATAAGCCAGAAAAACATTTGCAATTCCAAAAGAGATTATCAGAAACACAGTCCATTTCAAGCCTTTTTTTCTGATTTTCTCAGCATTCCATTGCTGTTTGGCTAATCGCATCTGAGCACCTCTGTCGCCTTCTATCCAAAATTCGATTCTTCTGAAAACCATTTCCAGAAAAATAGTTTGCGGACAAATCCAGCCACAAAAGATGCGTCCGAAAATAACCGTAAACAAAATCACGAACACCACTCCTATAATCATAAAGAGTACAAAGAGATAGAAATCCTGTGGCCAGAATGGAAATCCGAAAATATTAAAGCGCCGCTCCAGAATATTGAACAACATGAACTGGTTACCGTTGATCTTTATAAACGGATTTGCAATCAGAATTAGTAATAAAAAATAACTAACCCATTTTCTATACTTATAAAACCGTCCCGAAGGTTTTTTAGGGTAAATAAATTTCCTTTTTCCTTCATTATCAATCGTTCCAATGCTATCTCTAAAAGCTTCGTCGGCTAATTGTGCCATTTTGTTTAGTGTTTACTATTATTTAACCACAGATTACACAGATTATTTTTTTACAAAGAGTAAATGACTCAACTAATAAATTAAATCTATAAAATCCTCTAATCTGCGGTAAAAACATTTATTTCGCTTCGGCTGCAGCAATTTCTTCTACCCAAAGATCGCCATCTGGTGCTTTTGGATCTTTTGGATTACTTCCTTTTAAAGACATGATATAGCTGGCAATTTTTTGAATTTCTTTAGGTTTCAACGTTCCTTTCCAGGAAATCATCCCTTTTCCGTCACGTCCTCCGTTAGTAATCGTATGGAAAATATTTTTAATTCCGCCTCCCAGAATCCAATGGTCGTCAGTTAAATTTGGTCCAATTTGTCCTCCGGCATCCGCTCTGTGACAGGCAGCACAATTATTTTCAAAGAGTGTTTTACCTATTGCTAAATCGGCCGGATCCGTTAGTTGTGTAACCGATTTTTCGTCCATTAAATCAGGCGCATTTTTCATGTACTCCGCCACTTCAATTTTAGCCTGAGCCAATTCTTTTTTCAGTTCCATTTCCTGATTATCTGCACCAAGAATTTCAAAACGAACTAAATAAATGGCTGCAAAAACAATACAGGCATAGAATGAATACACCCACCAAGGCGGTAAATTATTATCTAACTCTTTGATTCCATCGTAATCATGATTCAGTAACAAACTACCTTCTTCTTCAATAGGAACCGTTTTAGTTAATTTTTTCATCAGGTTTTTAAACCAGACAGACTCCCTTAGCGGTTTTAACTCCTCAGCTGCTAATCGGGCTTTTTCTTCCTCCGGTAGCAATTGGTACACAATATTATCAGCAGCACTAATAACTGCCTCTATAGCAATTAGCAATATCAGAACAACTAAGAGAATTACATTGACCATGGGAAATTTTAGAAAAGCAGGCCGGTCACCTGAATCTATAAAATATTCTATCAAACCAAAAATGATAAAGAAAAGTACAATGACTCTAAGATAGGCTGGAATTATTTTTTTCATAATACTATGGCTTTATTATTCAACTGGTATGGTATCATTCAACGGAATCTGACTCAACTCTTTAATTTTTTCTTTTTTATAGGAGAAAACCCAAAGTGCTAATCCCACGAAGAAGCAAAAGAAAATTAATAAAGATAAAATGGGATATATCGCTACTCCTGCGATGGTCTCCATATTGTGTTTTATTTGTTCAAACATATTTTTTCTTTTTTAAGTTGTGAAGGTTCTAAGTTGCTGAGATTCTAAGTTTTTTTTGTATTTCTAAATCTTAGCGACTTAGAAACTTAGCTTCTCAGCATCTTCAAAAAACTATTTTTTCACTTTAATATCAGTTCCTAATCTCTGGATGTAAGCAATAAGAGCTACAATTTCTCTGTCCTGCATTGGAACAAATACTTCTCCTCTGGCCACAGCTTTCTTTTTACTTTCTTCGTAGCTTTTTACAAAATCAGGATCTGCATGCAGATTATTTTCAATTTTTCCGGCTTGTGCTTTTATCGCTTTTTCAGCGTTGGCAATTTCGGCATCTGTATAAGGAACACCGAGAGTCCGCATTACTTTCATCTTGTTTTCGATATCTGAAATATCCAAAGCCTTATTGTCAAACAACCATTTGTAACCCGGCATAATAGAACCTGCAGAAGTACTTTGAGGTGACCACATGTGGTTAAAATGCCAGTTGTCGTTATACTTACCTCCCACTCTCAGCAAATCAGGACCGGTACGTTTAGACCCCCAAAGAAACGGATGATCGTAAACAAATTCACCTGCTTTAGATTGAGGACCATAACGTTCTACCTCACTTCTGAACGGACGAACCATCTGAGAGTGACATCCCACACAACCCTCACGGATGTATAAATCACGTCCTTCTAATTCCAATGGTGTATAAGGTTTTACACTTGTAATGGTAGGAATATTAGATTTTACCATAATAGTTGGAACAATTTGAATAATACCTCCAATCAAAATCGCTACCGTTGCCAGAATCGTCAATTGGATCGGCTTTCTTTCCAACCAAGGGTGGAATTTTTCTCCTTTGATTCTTCCTGCACTGATTTTTTGTAATTCGGGAGCTTCGGCTAATTCATCTTCAACAATATGATTTGCTCTAACTGTTTGATAGATATTATAAACTAAAATGAACATTCCGGCAACATACATTGTTCCGCCCACAGCTCTCATCCAGTACATTGGAATAATCTGAGTTACTGTTTCTAAGAAGTTCCCATAAGTCAAAGTTCCGTCAGGATTGAATTGTTTCCACATAGAAGCCTGAGTAAATCCGGCTACATACAATGGTAATGTGTACAGAATAATTCCTAAAGTACCCAGCCAGAAATGAGTATTAGCTAATTTTAAAGAGTACAAAGGCCCTTTAGTCATACGAGGAATCAACCAATAAATGATACCAAAAGCCATAAATCCGTTCCAGGCTAAAGCTCCTACGTGTACGTGAGCAATAATCCAATCGGTAAAGTGGGCAATAGCATTTACATTTTTAAGAGACAACATAGGTCCTTCAAAAGTAGCCATACCATAACCGGTTACTGCTACCACAAAGAATTTCAATACCGGTTCTTCACGAACTTTATCCCAGGCACCACGCAATGTCAGTAACCCGTTAATCATACCTCCCCAGGATGGCGCAATTAGCATAACAGAGAAAACCACTCCCAAATTCTGAGCCCAGTTAGGCAAAGCAGAATACAATAAATGGTGCGGACCAGCCCAGATGTATAAAAAGATTAAAGACCAAAAATGCACAATAGACAATCGGTAAGAATAGACCGGACGATTAGCCGCTTTAGGAATATAATAATACATCAATCCTAAAAAAGGCGTCGTTAAGAAAAAAGCAACTGCATTATGACCATACCACCATTGTACTAAAGCATCCTGAACTCCTGCATAAACAGAATAACTTTTCATGGCAGAAACCGGCAACGCCAAACTATTAAAAATGTGCAATACGGCTACTGTAACAAAAGTGGCAAGGTAAAACCAGATAGCCACATACAAATGACGCTCTCTTCTTTTTAAAATAGTTCCAATCATATTGATCCCAAAAACTACCCAAATCAGTGCAATTGCAACATCAATAGGCCATTCTAATTCAGCATATTCTTTAGAAGTGCTGTATCCTAAAGGAAGTGAAATAGCCGCTGCAACAATCATTAGCTGCCAGCCCCAGAAATTAAGATTACTCAAAAAATCAGAAAACATTCTTGCTTTCAGCAATCGTTGCAGAGAATAATAAATCCCGGCAAACATGGCATTTCCCACAAAGGCAAAAATAACAGCATTAGTATGCAAAGGTCTTAAGCGACCAAAACTCAGCCAGGAAATCCCGTCTGTTAAATTTGGGAATAAAAATAAAAGAGCTAACAAAAGTCCGACCGCCATACCAACTACTCCAAAAACAATGGTAGCGTAAATGAACTTTTTAACAATTTTGTTATCGTAATAAAACTGCTGCATTTCCATATATTAAAATTAAAATGTTTATGAATTGTAAAATGTTAGGGTTAAGAGTTAGAGGTTTGTTCATAGTCGCTTAACTTTTTTAGCTCCTCACTCTTAACTTTTTTGAGTTCATCATCAAAAAGCATCCGGACCGATGGTGTATAATCATCGTCAAATTGCCCATTTTTCACTGCCATAAAAAAAGCAATTAAAAAGGCGATAGCTACGAAAATGCTAATGGTGATTAATAAATAAATGACACTCATACCTTGTAAATTTATACCCCAAAAGTAGAATCCCTACTCCGGAGATTCTATGACATTTATCATGCTTTGGGATTTTATTAATGAGAAAAAATCAAATTTTCTTCCTCTATTTTCTTTTCTCTATTCTCTTGCTTCTTGCTTCTAACTTCCTTGCATAATAATTACTCATCAGCGTCACAAAACTCACAATAGTAATCGTACTCAAAGGCATTATAATAGCAGCTATCAGAGGGTCTAAGTTACCTGTTACAGCAAATGTTAATCCTACCACATTATAAAGTAAGGATAAACCAAAACTCAGCTTAATCACTAACATCGCTTTCTTAGAGAGTTTTAAGAAATAATCTAATTTTTGGAATTGCCCGGCTTCTAAAATAGCATCACAGGCCGGAGAAAAAACATTGACATTCTCCGAAATCGAAATCCCAACGTTGCTTTGTGCCAAAGCTCCCGCATCGTTTAGTCCGTCGCCTACCATCATCACATTTTTACCTGAATCCTGTAACTGTCTGATGAATTCCAGTTTTTGTTCCGGTTTTTGATTAAAAACCAATTCGGTTCCCTGCGGTAAAAGTTGTTTTAAAGCATATTTTTCCCCGGCATTATCGCCTGACAAAACTTTGATTTGGTATTTTTTATTCAATTTTTTAAATAAATTTTCTAATCCCTCCCGATATTGATTTTTAAAAACATATTTCCCCAAATACTCTCCATTAATTTGAATGTGAACGGAGGTTTGTGTTATCGAATTCTCTTCTGAATTTCCGGCAAAAGCTGCTGAACCAATTTTTATAAAATTACCTGCTGCTTCTGCCTGAATTCCTTTTCCTGCAATTTCCTCAAAATCGTTAATTTTCACTTTTCCTATTTCCGGTAAAAAATCATACAACATTCGGCTTAAAGGGTGATTCGATGCGCGAAGAATGGATTTTATCAGAATTAAATCAGGTTCAGAAAGTAACTTTCCTTCATAAGAGATATTCGACTTTTTATTGGTAGTAATTGTTCCGGTTTTATCAAAAACAAGGGTATCCACTTGTGCCAGTTGTTCGATAACTAAAACATTCTTAAGATAAAATTGCTGCTTTCCTGTAATTCGCAAAATATTTCCTAATGTAAAAGGAGCTGTTAATGCTAAAGCACAGGGACAAGCCACGATTAATACCGCCGTAAATACATTAAAAGCAGTATTCACATCTGTAAAAATCCAATAGCCAAATCCCAGAAAAGCGATCAATAATAATATAGGAGTAAAATATCTGGAAATACTGTCAGTGATGCTTTTGTGCTTCTGTTCCACTTTTTTCTGAAACACATCATTACTCCACAATTGGGTCAGATAACTTTGGGAAACCGAAAACAAGACTTCCATTTCGATCACTTTCCCTATTTGTTTTCCTCCGGCAAAAACTTTATCACCTGAAATCTTGCTGATTGGAATGGCTTCGCCTGTAACAAAACTGTAATCAATAGCGGCTTTTTCGCTAATTAAAATTCCGTCAACGGGAATTAATTCCTGATTTCGAATCAGTAGCCTGTCGCCTTTTTGAATATCATAAACCGCAACACTTTCTTCAGAAGCATCACTATTTATTCGGGTCACAGCCACCGGAAAATACGATTTAAAGTCTCTTTCGAAACTTAGAAAACTGTAGGTTTTAATCTGAAACATTTTGCCCAAAAGCATAAAGAAAATCAAGCCCGTCAGACTGTCAAAAAAACCTGAACCGTAATCCAATACAATATCAACCAGGCTGCGAATAAACATGACAATAATTCCTAAAGCGATAGGAACATCAATATTGAACATTTTAGACCTGATGCTTTTATATGCCGAAACATAATAACCACTTGCGGAATAAAAGAAAGAAGGTAAAGCCAAAGCAAAAATCAGCCACCTGAAAAACGGTTTGTAATTGTCCAGCCAGAATTCTCTGATCTCAAAATATTCGGGAAAAGAAAGCAGCATAATGTTGCCAAAACAGAAAAAAGCGACACCCAGTTTATAGGTCAGACTTCTGTCCATGTTTTGTTTTTGAGTTTCGTAATTATCTAAACTAATATACGGTTCGTAACCAATAGAACACAACAGACGAACAATTTCGCTCAGTGAAACTTCATTCGAATTATAAACAATACGTACTTTTTTCTCCGGAAAATTAACCTGAGAACTGCTTATTCCTTTTTGAAGGCGTTGTAAATTTTCCAGAATCCAAATACAAGAACTACAATGTATATGAGGAATGCTAAGTGAAACAATAGCGGTTGAATCCTCTTCAAATTCCAATAATTTTGAAACGATGTTTTCATTGTCTAAAAAATTATATTTACCCTTAATTTCCTGCGGAGTTGCTCCGGGTGATTTTTCAAAATCGTAATAGCAAGTCAAATCATTCAGACTAAAAATTTCGTACACGGTTTTACAGCCGTTGCAACAAAAAGTTTTTGCGTCAAAAATAATTTCAGCTTTTTTTACAATAGCTAAACCACAATGGAAACAGTTTTGTGTGTCCATAACTTTACTCATTTTACCTGATACAAAGCTCCTGAATGAATCTTAGGCAAAAAATGATATATATCATATAAATCATTAATTTTGTAACTCGTTGGATGGATTAATTTTGATGATTTTTTGTCAGTCCGAGTGATTCCACTTTTTGGGCGGGATCGTATTGAGAACAAGAAAAATTGCATTAAAAACGGTTCTCGATACATTTTTTGTTTCGTTTTTACTACACAAAAAAACACTCGAACTGACGTTTATTATTCCAACTAACAGTTTTTACAACGACAATTAAACTTCCTTTAAAATGAGTAAATGCGAACAATGTATCGTTAGAGAATTCAGCTCTTTAAAAGCACTAAACAAAGACGAATTAGTAAAACTTGCCGAGTGCAAGACGTCCCGTTTGGTGAAAAAAGGCGAAGTCATTTTTGAAGAAGGCGAAAATGTAAATGGTATTTTTTGTATTAAAGACGGTGTTTGTAAACTCACTAAACTAAGCCCAAACGGCAAAGACCATATTGTAAAATTAGTTACCAAAGGCGAACTTCTGGGACAACGCTCGATGATTAGTGACGAACCGGTAAACCTGAGTGCCGTAGCACTTGAGGACATGCAGGTATGTTTTGTTCCAAAAAGTGAAATCATGGGCTTTTTTGACAAAAACAATCAGTTTTCTATGAACGTGATGAGAACCATCTGCGGAGACCTGAAAGAAGCCGACAGCCAGATGGTGAATATGGCACAAAAAACCGTTAAAGAACGCCTTGCAGAAACCCTGCTCTATCTTCAGGATACTTTTGGTAAAAATGAAGATGACACACTTAAAATCCAACTCAGCCGCGACGAAATCGCCAGCATAATTGGTACCGCTACCGAAAGCTGTATCCGTTTATTATCTGAATTCAACAAATTAGGCTTAATCGAATTGAAAGGAAAAAAAATCACTCTTAAAAATATTCCTCAGCTGAAAAAGATGGCTTAAGTTTTTTATTGACTCTTTACCACAAATTATTATTTTTTTATCTTTTGCAATAAAAATAGTATTTCATAAAAAAATTGAAATTACTGGATATGATTGCTTCGTTCCTCGCAATAACATATTAAGCGGTTTAAGTCATTGCGAGCGATAGCGTAGCAATCTCACTAAACTAAGGCTATGAAAACCCGATTGCACGGATATACACCAAACGTTGATTGGAATTGACCTCTAGTGATTGCGAATTGACGAAGCAATCTGTACCCTTAACAATAAGAAAAATCGAATTTCCTTCATGAGATGCTTCCTTCGTCAGCATGACAAGTTTGCGGGAAATACTAAACAAAACCTGAAAGCTTTGCAATCTTGTAGACAATAAAAACCACTATTTTTTTCGAATAATACAATAGCTTCTTAAAATTAATATATTCTGTCAAAAATTAACGTTTATTTTCTTTTTCTTTCGTTTATTTTCTTTTATATTTGTTTTTACACTAACACTAAAGAAAACAAAACATGTTGCCAAATCAACGAAGGGAGAAAATTTTAGAACTGTTAAAAGAAGACGGATTTGCTAAAGTAATCGATCTCGCCCGCCTATTCAAAGTTACAGAAGTAACGGTACGTCAGGACCTTGAAAAATTAGAAAGTGAGGGACTCATTTTAAAAGAACACGGGGGAGCAAGTATCAAAAACGTTGAAGATCAGGTACGAAGCTTTTCATTACAACGTCAGGAAAATCTGGAACAAAAATCGGCAATTGCCCAAAAATGCTTAGAATTTATTGAAAACGGAGATACCATTATTCTGGATTCGGGTTCTACCACTACCGAAATAGCCAAAAAACTAAAAGGCTTTAAACAATTAACCGTAATTACCAATGCTTTAAATATTGCATTATTATTAGGAACTGATCCTGATATTGAAGTAATTATGACCGGAGGCGAATTCAAACCGCCAACATTGTCACTAACCGGTCAAAAAGCCGCTGATTTTTTCAAAGGTCTTAATGTACAGAAATTATTTTTGGCCACAGCCGGAATCTCATTAAAATCAGGACTTACCTATCCTAGCATCAGCGATTTAGTAGTAAAAAAAGCGATGATTGAAGCCGCAGAAGTTACTTATCTGGTTGCCGACAGTACTAAAATGGGCAAAAGTGCTTTAGCCAGTTTAGGTGCCTTATCCTTAATTGATTATATCATAACAGACAACAAGATTGAAGAAAAACACAAACAGGTATTCATGGATAACGAAATAGAAGTAATCGTATCCTAAACATAAAAATAAAAAAAGACAAAAAACCAAAGCAATAAAAAAATGACAACATCAACATTAGGAGTAATCATAGGAAACAGAGATTTTTTCCCGGACAGTTTAGTAGAAAAAGCAAGAACAGAAATTATTGAAGTTTTTGAAAAGTTAAACATCAAACCTATTTTATTAGACAGTAATGACACTAAACTGGGCGGTGTGGAAACCTATAAAGAAGCGCAAAAATGTGCCGATTTATTCAAAAAACACCAAAATGAAATCATGGGTGTGCTGGTCTTACTGCCAAATTTCGGAGATGAAAAAGGAGTAGCTGATACTTTAAAATTGGCTAATCTGAATGTTCCGGTATTAATTCAGGCGTATCCGGATGAGCTAACTAAAATGAACGTAGTAAACAGACGTGATTCCTGGTGCGGTAAAATTTCTGTTTGTAACAATTTATATCAATACGGAATTAAATATTCATTGACATCTCAACACGTAATGAGTCCGTCTAATCCAGTTTTTCATAAAGATTTACTGGATTTTACAGCCGTTTGCCGTGTAGTAAAAGGAATGCGTAATGTGCGTATCGGAGCTATCGGAGCAAGACCTGGAGCTTTTAACACCGTTCGTTATTCAGAAAAAATATTACAAAGACACGGAATTACAGTAACCACATTTGACTTATCAGAAATTTTAGGAAAAGCCAATAAATTAACAGCTGATGATGCTAAAGTAAAAGCGCATTTAGAATCTATCAATGCTTATGTGGCTCAAGGCAAAACCCCAAATGAAGCCATGATTCAAATTGCCAAACTGGATGTGGTTTTAAAAGAATACATGGAAGAATACGCGCTTGATGCTACTGCTATCCAATGTTGGACTTCCTTACAGCAAAATTATGGTTGTAATGTATGTACGAGCATGAGTATCATGAGCGAAAACATGTTACCAAGTGCCTGTGAGGTTGATGTTACCGGGACTTTGAGTATGTATGCCATGCAATTGGCTTCAGGTTCTCCAAGTGCCTTAGTAGACTGGAATAACAATTATGCCGACGATCCTGAAAAATGTGTTTTATTCCACTGTGGCAACTGGGCTAAATCATTCCTGCCGGACATTTCATTAAGCACCGCTCCTATTCTGGGAACTTCTGTGGGTGTAGAAAATACCTATGGTGCGCTGGACGGAAGAACACCTTCTATGCCACTTACTTACGGAAGAATCAGTACCGATGATCCTAAGGGAATCATCAAAGTATACATTGGCGAAGGTGAATTAACGAATGACGAACTCAATACTTTTGGGAACAGAGCCGTAGCTCAAATACCTGACTTACAAGGATTAATGCAATACGTTTGTAAAAACGGATTCGAACACCACGTAGTAATGAATGCTTCAAAAACAGCCGCTATTTTAGAGGAAGCACTTGGAAACTATATGGGTTGGGAAGTTTACAAACACTAAAAACTAAGAAAATGCAGCTAGAAGAATTAAAACGTAAATCGATCGAGAACAGAAAGAAAGTGCTCCAATACATCTACCATGCTAAGGCAGGACATACAGGAGGAAGTTTGTCTATTTTAGACATTCTGAATGTGCTGTACAATGATGTCATGAACGTTTCCCCTGAAAATTTTGATTCTAATGACAGAGACCGCTTCATTCAGAGTAAAGGTCATAGTGTGGAAGCTTTGTATGTTGTTTTAGCCGACAAAGGCTTTTTCCCTGAAGAAGATTTGCTGACTATGTGCCAATACAATTCTCCATACATAGGACATCCCACCAAATCTATTCCCGGAATTGAACAAAACACCGGCGGACTCGGACATGGTTTACCTATCTCATCCGGCGCCGCATTAGCAGCCAAAAAAGACAATTCGGCTATAAAAGTTTTTACTGTACTGGGAGATGGAGAAATGGCTGAAGGTTCTAACTGGGAAGCGATGATGTTTGCTGCTCACTATAAACTGGACAATCTGTGTACTATTTTAGATTATAATAAACTACAAATTACCGCTCCCAATGCTGATGTGATGGGCTTAGAGCCAATTGATCAAAAAATTGAAGCTTTTGGCTGGGCTGTAAAACATGTAGACGGACACAATCTGGAAGAGCTTTCAAAAACCCTTAACAGCTTGCCATTAGTAGAAGGAAAACCAACTTTTATCATTGCACATACTACAAAGGGAAAAGGAATCAGCTACATGGAAAATGTATTAAAATGGCATCATGGTGTACCTTCAGAAGAGCAATATGATTCGGCTATGAAAGAATTAGACCTGCAATTACAAGAACTAGAAACTGTCTTAAAATAATGGAAGAAACAAAAACAGCAGCTGCAGCAAATTTGGAAGTCTTTTCAGAAGTACTTCAAAATTTAGCCGCAACAGATAAAGATATTATGGTAGTTACGAGCGATTCTCGTGGCTCAGGAAAATTAGTGCCTTTTGGGCAAAAATATCCCGAACAGATTGTTGAAGTGGGTATTGCCGAACAAAACCTGGTAGGTGTTGCCGCAGGATTAGCCAGTATGGGCAAGAAAGCATTTGCGGTTTCTCCAGCCTGTTTTTTAACCGCCAGAGCCTTGGAACAAATCAAAAATGACGTGGCCTATTCTGATAATCCTGTAAAATTAATCGGGATTAGCGCCGGCGTAAGCTATGGTGCTTTAGGAACCACGCACCACAGTCTGCATGATTATGCGGTGCTCAGAGCCATCAATAATATTACCATTGTAGCTCCTGCCGATAATTTTGAAACTGCCGAAGCCATTAAAGCAGCTGCCCAAATGACAAGTCCGGTTTACATTCGTTTTGGAAAAAAAGGAATGCCGGAAAATTTGCAACAAAACCCCAATCCTTCTGATTTTAAAATCGGAAAAGGACGTGTCATTCAGGAAGGAAGTGATTTGGTATTTATTGCTACCGGAGAAGCCGTTCTGCCTTGTGTTGAAGCTGCAAAATCACTGCAAAAAGACCACCAAATCTCCTGTAAAATAATCAGTTTGCATACTATCAAGCCTTTGGATACCGAATTATTACTGGCCGCTGCTGCTACGGGAAAACCCATAATTACTGCCGAAGAACATTCTGTCAATGGCGGATTAGGCGAAGCAGTAGCATCTTTATTGTTCCAGAACAGCTGTACAAATACATTCAAAATTGTAGGCTTACCGGATGATCATACCGTTTCAGGTTCACAAATTGAAATTTTTAATCATTATGGCATTTCTGGCGAAGGATTAAAAAACACTGCTTTAAACCTAATTAAATTATGAAAATAAGATCGTTTGCTTTACTTGTTTTGACTGTAATTTTTGTTTTTGGATGTTCTTCGAAAGACAAGTCCGAAAAGCCTAAAATTGCGGTTGTGGTTTCTACTTTAAACAATCCGTGGTTTGTGATGCTCGCCGAATCAGCCGCTAAAAATGCTGAGAAACTGGGCTATGAAGCTAAAATATTCGATTCGCAAAATAACCCTGCGGTAGAATCAGACAATTTTGAAAACCTGATTTCCTCGGGTTATGATGCTATTTTGCTGAATCCAACCGATTCTGATGGTTCTATTTCGAATGTTCTAAAAGCCAAAACAGCCGGAATCCCTGTATTTTGTATGGACAGAGAAATTAATGCTGATGATGCGGCTACGAGCCAGATTCTTTCTGACAATTATTCGGGCTGCGTGGCTATAGGAATTGAATTTGTAAAAGAGCTGAAAGAAAAAGGAAATTATGTAGAAATTTTAGGTTTAGTGGGCGATAACAATACCTGGGCACGTTCGGGCGGTTTTCATTCAGTGGTGGACAAATTTCCCAATTTAAAAATGGTTGCACAGCAAAGCGGCAATTTCGACCGAAACAAAGCGATGGAAGTGCTGGAAACCATTATGCAGGCAAATCCTGATATCGATGCTGTTTTTTGTGGCAATGATGCTATGGCTATGGGTGCTTTTCAGGCTTTACAATCGGCGGGAAAAGCCTATAAAGTTAAAATATTTGGTTTTGACGGAGCCGGTGACGTAATTGAAAAAATTCGTGAAAAGAAAATTGTGGCAACAGGAATGCAGTTTCCGGTAGTAATGGCAGAAACTGCTGCTAAATACGCCGATGAATATTTTAAAGGCAGACGGGATTTTCCTCAAAGAGTACCTGTTGAAGTAGAATTAGTAAACGCAGCAAACATAAAAGACTATTAATTATGAAAAAAAGATATGCGTATATTTTAGGACTGCTGATTGTGCTCACTTTAGGATACAATTCGGTGTACTTTAAAAAACTGAGTGTGGTTAAAGCAGCAAAAAAAGAAAATTTTGACTTCAGAGCTTATGCTGATTCCATTTATTACAAAGGGATTCTGAAAAGCGAAAAAATTTCCCTGACAGATTTGAGTTCTATGATGAAAGTCAACCCTGAACCTACTTTTGAAAAGTATGGAAACCGTCTGGGAATAGGAAATTCGGCTTATTTTATGATTCAGAGTACCGGAAAAATTATCGATATTAAAGACGGACTTTACACTATTGCCGATGAAAAGAATGGTATTATTTACATTGATACCAAATACATTTTTGGAAATGCTATCCGCGATGCTTCGGGATTGGTAAAACTGACTGATTTTAAGACCAATTCAGAGTTTAATAAAGTTTCTGAATCTCTGAACGATATTATTCGAAACGAAGTCATTCCAAAAGAAATCAGCAAAGTTAAACTGGGTGACAGCATCCGCTTTAACGGAGCCATAAAACTAAGTAAAAATCAAAATTTACGAGAAAAAATAACCGTCATTCCGTCTCAAATAAAACTCCAATAAATTGTTAGAAGCAGTTAAAATATCAAAAGAATTCCCGGGTGTAAAAGTACTGAATCAGGTAAATTTCAAATTTTATCCTGCAAAAGTAAACGCTATACTGGGAGAAAATGGTGCGGGTAAATCGACCTTGCTGAAAATTTTGACAGGCGCTTACACTGAATACGATGGCGAAATAAAACTGAATGGTGAAACTGTTACTTTTTCAAGTATTAAAGAAGCTCAGCAGGCCGGAATTGCCATCATTCATCAGGAACTGAATTTAATTCCTGAGCTCAGTGTAACCGAAAATTTATTTTTAGGAAGAGAAATTTTAAACGCTTTTGGACTTCTGGATACCGCAAAAATGGAGGCAGAAGCCAGAATAATTTTCGAAAAAATTCAGCTGAATGTTTCTCCTAAAACTTTAGTTCAAAAACTAAAAGTAGGCGAACAGCAATTGGTCGAAATTGCCAAAGCTTTATTGTCGAATGCCGACATCATTCTGATGGACGAACCCACATCGGCTTTGAGTGATAAGGAAATTGAAAACCTGCACCGCATCATTGAACAATTAAAATCCGAAGGAAAAACGATTGTTTACATTTCGCATAAAATGGACGAATTATTCCGAATTGCAGAACATTACACGGTTTTAAGAGATGGAAATACCATTGATGCCGGCGAAATGAAAGCCACTACCGAACAGGATTTAATCCGCAAAATGGTAGGACGTGAAGTGCTTATTGAGAAAAAAGATACCAGCGCAGTATTCCATGATACAGTCTTAAAGGTTCAGGATTTGAATCTTAACAATCCAGTGGTCAAAAACAGAAAAATACTTGAAGACATTTCTTTCGAATTAAAAAAAGGAGAAATTCTGGGGATTTTTGGATTAATGGGAGCCGGAAGAACAGAACTTCTGGAAACTATTTTTGGCATGCATCCTAACCATAGCGAAAGTATTATCGAAATTAACGGAGTAAAAGCCATCCATAAACAACCTAAGAATGCCATTGAAAACGGATTGGCTTTTGTAACCGAAGACCGCAAAACAGAAGGATTGGTTTTAGGCATGGATATATCGTCAAATATCAGCCTTACGCAGCTTGCTTCTTTGGGACTTTTACATGCATCCAAGGAGAGGGCTTCGGCAAAAGATTATATCGAAAAATTAAGCATCAAAACGCCGTCAGAAACACAATTGTGCCAGAACCTGAGTGGCGGAAATCAACAAAAAGTAGTTTTAGCCAAATGGCTCGCAACCAATCCGCAGATTTTAATGATGGATGAGCCTACCCGAGGAATCGATATTAATGCTAAAAACGAAATTTACAACCTCATCAAAATACTTGCTGCCAACCAAATGAGTATTCTTTTAGTTTCCTCTGAAATTCCCGAAATCCTTGCGCTTTCGGATCGGATTTTAGTAATGGCCGAAGGAAAAATTAAAGCCTCCTATTTAGCCGCAGAAGCCAACGAAGATAAATTATTAAAATCAGCCTTACCTGAATAATTATGAACATCACCTTAAACCACCCCCTTGTTAAAAAATCGCAATCGTTAATTGCCTTATTCCTGCTGTGCTTATTTATTAGTCTGCTGTCTGATAAGTTCATGACGAGTACCAATCTGTGGAATGTATTACGACAGATTTCTGTCAATGTTTGCATTTCTGTAGGTATGACCTTAGTCGTTTTAATGGCAGGAATAGACCTTTCTGTAGGTTCTGTTTTAGGACTTTCAGCCGCTATTTGTGCAGGAGTATTAAAAAACGGACTCGTATTTGAATCCTTGGATTTATTTGTTGGATTTACCGTTCTGGGCGCTATTTTAGCGGCCATGCTCATCGGAATGGCGCTGGGCCTGTTCAATGGCTGGGTCATCACTAAATTTGCCATCCCGCCCTTTGTCGCCACACTCGCTATGCTGACAATTGCCCGCGGTTTGACCATGCTTTACACCGAAGGAATTCCTATTTCCAACTTAGGTCCTAAGTTTGAATTTATTGGTTCCGGCTGGATTTTAGGCATCCCCGTTCCGGTCTGGATTTCGCTCATTATGGTTTTAATTGTGGTTTTTCTAACCAATAAAACTACTTTTGGACGTTATATTTATGCTATTGGAGGGAATGAGAAAGCAGCTTTTTTATCCGGAATCAGCATCAACAAAATCAAACTGGCGGTTTATGGAATAGCCGGAATGATGGCTGCTGTAGGCGGTATTTTAGTTACTTCCAGACTGAATTCAGCACAGCCTAATGCCGGTATGAGTTATGAACTGGATTCGATTGCCGCAGTAGTAATTGGAGGAACTTCGCTTTCGGGCGGTGTAGGAACCGTAACCGGAACTGTTATTGGTGCCATCATCATCGGAGTTTTAAATAACGGATTAGTATTGCTTGATGTTTCACCTTTCTGGCAACAGGTAGTAAAAGGGATTGTGATTTTATTGGCAGTGATTATTGATAAAATGAATCAGAAAAATAAGTAACCTATTTTTTGATCTTAAGAAACTAACACTTAGAGCCTGTTTGAAATTATTAAAAAAAAGAAATTTTCTTTTTTTCCTTACGGGTGGAAAATTTATTAAAAATTCACGAACACCTATTTAAATAAGCACTTCGACAAGCTCAGTGTGACAATAATTCTAAAATTAATCCCTTGTCAGTCTGAGCCTGTCGAAGACCATTTTATACTAAATTATACAAATGAAAAAATACATTCTCGCCATAGACCAGGGTACCAGCAGTACCAAAACCATCATTTTTGACGAATTAGGTCAGGCTGCCGCCAAAGGCAGTGTGGACTTAAAAACCAATTATTTTGACAATGGTTTTGTGGAGCAAAATCCGGAAGATATTTATCAAAATGTACTGGATTCCGTAACTGAATGCCTGAATGATTTCACCGGAAAGGGACTGGATATTCACAATATTGTTTCCTGCGGGATTAGTAATCAAAGAGAAACTTTTGTGCTTTGGGACAAAGAAGGAAAAGCTTTGGCTCCGGCAGTCGTTTGGGCTTGTAAACGCTCCATTGGGATTTGTACGGATTTAATTGAAAAAGGACAAAATGACCTTATCAAACAAAAAACAGGTTTGCTGTTAGACCCTTATTTTTCGGGTACTAAATTGCTTTGGTTGCTTGAAAATGATATAGAATTAAAAGAAAAAGTAGTAAACGGCGAAGTTTATTTTGGAACTGTAGATTGTTGGATTTTATATAAATTAACCTATGGAACCGTTTTTAAAACTGATTATACCAATGCCTGCAGAACTTTACTTTTTAATATTCATAACTTACAATGGGATGCTGAAATTTTAGAAAAATGGAATCTTTCCAACTTAAATTTGCCGCAGCCCTGCCCTTCTTCGCATGATTTTGGGATAATTAAATGGGGAGAAATTTTAAACTTAGAAAATCAGTTTTCGATTCCCATGACTTCCCTTATTGGCGATTCGCATGCGGCTACTTTTGGAGAAGGTTGTTTCGAAAAAGGGACTGCTAAAGTTACGCTGGGAACAGGAAGTTCGATCATGATGAATATAGGCGATAAAGCCGTTTTATCCGATTCCGGGATGCTGACAACCATTTGCTGGAGTACCGAAAACCGTGTAGATTATGCGCTTGAAGGTGCTATCGTTTCCTGTGGTTCGACTATTGAATGGCTGAAAAACGAACTGCAATTGTTCTCCTCGCCTGCCGAAACAGCAGCTATGGCAACCGCAATTGCAGATAATGCAGGAGTGTATCTGATTCCGGCTTTTAGCGGACTGGGCGCGCCACACTGGCAAATGAGCCGAAAAGCATCTATTGAAGGAATGACATTTGGCACTACTAAAAATCATATTGTCAGAGCAGCACTGGAAAGTATTCCGTACCAAATCAAAGATGTGGTACAAGCCATGGAACAAGACATGCAGGCGGCTTTAAAATCCATTTCGGTAAACGGCGGTATGACGCAAAACCAGTTTGTGATTCATTTTCTGGCAGATTTACTAGGAATTCCATTGAACAAGCAACGCAATCCTGATGTTTCTGCTTTAGGCGCTGCTTATCTCTCCGGACTGAAAAGTGGCGTTTATGATAGCATTAAACAACTTGCAGCAATTAACAAAGCACAAACAGAACAGGTTTTGGCTAATGCTAATAACGATTTACCAAGTAAAGGTTATCAGGGTTGGAAAGAGAAAATAGCGAGATTATAGAAGGCAATCCCGAAGATTTGGGAAAGAAAATAGATATTCCCCATTTACAGCCGTTTATAAAGCGGCTGTTTTTGTGTATGTAAGAAATAATTTTATTTTTGTAAAGTGTATTAAAAAATAATGCGCAATAATAACAAAAACATGCGCATAACATGCCAATAAAGGATATAACTAGTCTTTTTTATTCGGATATATACTAGTTGTATGCTATTTTACAGAGAAACCTCGACAATAAAGAACATTTACTAAAACAAAAATGAATAAAACACTACTCATATTATTTAGCTTTTTATTACTTAGTTGTCATTTGAAATCTCAAAATAACATTGTGGTAAAAGAACCCGAAAAACATCAAGAAATAACCAAAACTAAACTAACTGGAAACCAAATTGTATCCGAATTAGAAAAACTCAATTTTTTCAATCTTACCGAAAAAAAAGATTTGAAAGAAACAAAAGCTGAATTTAAGAAATCGTATGATGAATTAAATTTCTTTGAAGGCAAAATGAAAGGCGAAAGCTTAATATTTACCGACAATAGGTTTTATTTTATTGATGCAGAAACTCTATTTGAAGGTGGTGGTTTAATTCAGTATTTAAAAACTGTAAAAAAATCATTTGACAAACTAAACTTGAAACTTGAAATTTCAGATGAATTTAATAATCAAACTGAAAAACACTGGACTCATACAATAAAACTCAACGGAAAAGAATACATTGCCTATGATGGTGACTTTGGAGACAAAGATTGGGGAATTTCGTATGTCAACTTTATAGAAATGCTGAACGAACAGCTAAAAACACAGAAAAGTAACGAAAAATTTTATCCAATTAGTTCTGGAAATGACGGCAGAATGGTTTTGCTAACAAAAGAACAATTTGAATTTGTAAAGACGAATTATCCAATTGACCAAGAACACCCGAAAGAAATAAATGAGTGGAAAAGTGGTTACGGATTATAAAAAACAGCATACAACAGCTACTACAACGGATTTAGGCAATTGGCTTAATGGGAAAATGGTTTTGTGCTTGAATGATTAGTGATAACCGAAAAATAAACCCCACACTGGCGCTCGTTTGCAACGAGTGCCTACTTATAATAAAACAACAAATCATAGCATTTGCAATGCGGAAATTAAAAACATTCCCTAATGAGATGCTTCCTTCGTCAACATGACAAGTTTGTGAGAAAATCTTAAGCTTAAAAATTTCTCCCCTTAACTGCAAGTAATCGCAAATTTGGCCTGGTGCTTATTTAAAGTTAGTTTTGTAATTGCATAATTACTGCTTAATGGAAAACTATTGTATTTTTATCCCAACCTGCGTACCAACTAAACCTTAGCTGCAAATTACTAAGACTTAATTGATAAATACTAACGAATGGAACAAATAAAAGTAATATTTTTTGCCTTAGCTTCTTTTTTTGGAATTGAAGACTCTAGAATTGCTGCTGATAAAACTACCATAACGATTTACCCTGAAAAAAAGGAAATTGAAATAATTCAAGAAGGTCTGTTTTCTATTGTACAAACAGAAAAAGACAGTGTATTGATTCTGGAAGAATGGAATAAGTTATCTGAATTAAAAAAAGGACATACAAATTGGTCCGGAGAATTAGATAGTTTTACTATGAAAAGTTTTGATTTTACGCCTGTAAAAAATGCAATTCAGCCACATTTAATACTTAAATATTCAAATGAAAAGGATTTAAGAAATTTAGGAATTTGGTATGATGAAAATAAAAATCAATTTTCTGTTAATCATAATGAACAAGACAACTTAACGACTAGCGATGGCAATCTTGAAGGAAATTATTGGGTTTTTAATGGAGATCACAAATTTAGTTTTACATTAGCACCTTTTCTTCAGATGCCGGAAAATTATCTAAAATTTAAACGACCTTTAAAAGAATTGATTTCCAGTGTAAAAAAGCAATGATACCAGCGGCTAACAAGGTTAGCATTTTCACAACCTCTTTTAAAAGCTAAATTTTAAAGATAATTATAAGTATCTGCGCACTGGAACCCGACCGCACGCATATCTCAACGCAACCATAGGCGGAAATATTTTCCGTGCCCACAACAGTGAGCAATCAAATACTTTATAGAGTTACTTGTTGAGATGTTTCCTTCGTCAGCAAAACAACTGTACGATTAAATTCTATCAAAAACTTACAATTTACAGAAAATTAAGCCGAACTATTGCTTTAAAATTTCTTTTAAAACGGTAAACGAAGTATATTTACATGAATTAAAAAAGGGAAATATGCATCTCAAAACACTGATACTGATTATCATTAATAGCCTGATCGCCTTAGTCATTGCTTTATTGTCTTTTTCTTCGTACCAACAGTTTTCCAACGTTTTGAATGATCGTATTTTGCTGCAATTGAATTCGATTAAAACACTGAAGCAAAACCAGATAGAACATTTATTAAAATCAGAATGGGAACGCTTTGAAACTTTAGGTGTGTTCAGTCAAAATAGTGACATCTCCTTATTAAAGCTTCCGGACAACATCAAAAAAGGCAATGGAATTTATGATTTGACTCCCTATCACATTGCTAAAAAAACGACAATCGCTTTTATCTCCAATTCGAAAAAAAGAACCAGGATTAAGGTTTTAGATTATAACAAAATAAAAAAAATACTGTTGGAGCGTACCGGAATGGGCGACAGTGGCGAATCCTATCTGGTAGGTCAGGATTTTAGAATGCGTTCGCAATCCCGTTTTTACCCAAATAAAACACCTTATACGATATTGGTAAAAACAAAAGGCGTAACCAATGCTATAAAAGGGAAAAACAGCAGAGGTGTTTTTGAGGATTACCGGGGCATTGATGTCTACAGTGTATACAGTCAGATTGTAGTAGGAAAGTTAAAGATGGTTATTCTTTCTGAAATAGATGTTGACGAGGTGACAATTCCCTTAAAAGAACTCCGGGAAAGACTTGCAGGTTTAACGCTTGCTATTTTTTTACTGGCGGTGATGCTTTCTCTGTTTCTGACAAAAATTATTACCAACCCGATTAAAAACATGCAAAAAAGCCTCCGGATTATGGCAGAAGGAGATTATAATCAGACCAATGAATTTATAAAAAATTCTAAGGAAATAAAAGAAATGTTTGATGCACTGGCCCATTTAAAAGCTTCTTTACAGGGTGCCGTAAAATTCTCAGATGATATTGGTAAAATGAATTTACATAGTGATTTTAAACCTAAAAGTCCGAATGATCTGCTGGGAAAAAGTCTTTTAGCAATGCGTGACAAACTTATCGAGTTTCGAAATAATGAAGAAAATACCCGGATAATATCCAAAAGAATGCTGGTAAACGGAATGGAAAATGAAAGACGCCGACTTGCCCGCGAGCTCCATGATGGGATAGGTCCGTATCTCACCTCTTTGAAACATTACATTGAAAACAGAGTGCAAAATGAAGTAAAAAAATCAGAAATGAAGAAAATAGTTGATGATACCATTTCTGAAATCCGATTGATGTCTAATGCGTTGATGCCTGCTTCTATAGATGACTTTGGAATTGGTGTTACGTTAACAAACTTTATCGAGAGTCTCAAAAAATCAACAACAGTAACTATTGAATATGAAGATTTGACCCAACAGGAAAATTCTAATATTACCAATCATCAGGCTATTAATCTTTTCAGAATAAGTCAGGAGCTGATTAATAATTCATTAAAACATGCTGATGCTAAAAATATCCGGATTACACTTTCAGAATTTGATGATTTTATTTCTCTTTTTTATTTTGATGATGGTATTGGGTTTGATTTAAACACGGTGAAATTAGGTCTGGGAATTATCAATATCAAAGAACGTGTGGAAATCTGTAATGGTACCATTACCATCAATGCAGCTCCCGGAAATTCTACCTTTGAAATTGAATTACCTATAGAATTATAAAATTATTTACAATTAAAAATCATTATACCAACAGGAATAACAGCAATAAACATTGATAAAAATGTTGAATTACTGAACCTATAAAAACAACAAACAGCTACCGATGAATGAGATTAGATTAATTATAGCCGACGATCATGAACTTTTCAGAAACGGACTTGCAGAGCTTTTAAGAAAGCATGACGACATCAAAATCGTTAAAAGTGTTGCTGATGGTCTGGAATTTATGGAGCTTATCAATAGCTCATTTGAAGCCGATATTGTACTGCTGGATATCACCATGCCTAATATGGATGGTTTTCAGGTTTTAAAAGAAATAAAAGACATCAATTATAACATCAAACCTATTGTTATTTCAATGCACAATGATGGTAATTATATTGCCAAATGTGCTAAAATGGGCGCTTACGGTTATTTATTAAAAAACACTGACGAATCAGAATTGATACTCGCCATAAGAAGCGTTGCTAAAGGTAAAAAATATTTCAGCGCCGAAATTTCTGAAAAGATGATCAACTTTATGTCAACGCAAAGTATCAGTGAAAATATTTTATCCAATAAAGAAACCGAAGTTTTAGGATTGATTGCCAAAGGATTAACTACTAAAGAAATCGCAGCGAAACTCTTTGTGAGTTCCCGCACCATTGAAACTCACCGCGCCAATATTTTAAAAAAACTGGAAGTAAAAAACACTGCTGAACTCATTAAAAAAGCGGCAAAAATGAATTTGATTTAACCCTTAAAAACCATAATATCCGTATTTATACGGATGCAAATTGAGTAGATTCCCATAATTCTGAAATGCTATTACTGAATGTATCTTTGCTAAGAACATAAAAAGTAACAGTCATGAAAAATATAGCATTAATTTTAGGAGTCTTATTAATTTCTTTTGGTGCCTTTGCACAGGAAAAAGACAATGTAAAACAGAGTGATTTAAAAGGTCCTGCTTACAAGAATTACAAGCATTGGATGCACAAAACAGTACCTACTAAAATATACTCTGAAAACAATAAAAAAGCACTGCAGGGACCAGCATATAAAAATCAACAAGTCTGGAAAGAAACTACAAATAAAGAACTGGTTGAAGTAAAAATTGGTGGTTCTGAAAGACAAAAATTAACAGGACCGGCATACAAAAATTTTGGTCCATGGAGTAAAAACTGGTAGTATTTCCAAAAATCAGATTCCACATAGAATATCTAAGAAGGCTGTCCGAAATTATTTTTCGGACAGCCTCATTTTTTTTTATTCTAAAAAAGCTCTAATCTTTATATAAAGTAAATAGTTCCTCTTTATCTTTTACAGTAATATCACTGTGTTTTTCTTTACCGCTATTATCTAAATAAACAAATTGGTAAGTGGTATTCTTTGTTACTTTAAATTTTAGAAACTTATTTAAATCGTCAATAGGCGAAGGAGAAAATCCAAAATCCAATTCCTTCCCGTCTCTTTCTATAGCAATTTTCTCTGACACACGTTTTAAATCTTTATCCGATTTATAAAGTTGTAAGCTAATCCATACTTCATCAGGTTTTAAGTTTTCTAAGACTTTCTCTTTTTCATACAAATCAATGTATCTTTTAGTAACATTTTCGGCATGAATAGCTGTAGAAAGTGTATCCCATTCTAATCTGAAATAAGTTTCTTTTGGCTTATAAGAAGAGGCATAAATCCAGTGTCTCGGATTGGATATATCAGCTCTTCCGGCATCAGCTAAAAACCAGGCTTTGTTCAAATCTTCCGGATAATATTCGGTAAAATACCATTGACCATCCACCCACACTTCTACCCAGCTGTGATTTCCTTTCATATTGGTCCACATAGGAGTACCCGCCATGCGGGCAGGAATCCCAACCGACCTGAAAGCATCCACCAATAGAAAAGAAAGTCCGGTACAGGTAGCCATTTTTTCCTTTATAGATTGAAACGGACTAATATTTACAATACTGCGATTTACATTATAATCAACTGATAAAACATTTCGAATGTTAGTGGCAACAGCTTTAATCGCTTCCCTAACGTTTTTACTGTCTTTAACTAGTGGTGAAAACTTTAAATAAAAATCATTTCTCCAGTTATCCCTGTTTTCATCAAAACAATAATAGGCTAACACTTCATTAAAAAAAATAGAATCCGGTAATTTAGCACACCATGAAAATTCTTTTTTAACCTTATAAGCGCCATCAATCTGATCTTTTATATAAGGAATAGATAAGGATTTCAAATCACGTTCGGGCATATAAGCAATAAGAAAAGAAGCTGCTTCGTAATGCTTTTTGGGCACGGTGTTTAAAAAATATTGTAAGGAGTCTTTTCTGTCTCCGGATTTCTCTAAAGCTGTATGCAATAAAGCTTCGTATTTAGGTAAAAAAACGCGATTTTTAATTTGGCTGAACGCCAAAAAAGGAATAATTGTAAAAACGAGAACGAGGCAATTAATTTTTTTCATGGATTTAAAAAGAGTATTTTAGATATAAAAAAACGCTACTTCATTTAAGTTTATTTTTATATCTGATTATAGTATTTACGGGCAATTGTTAGCTCTAAAAACTAAAGTTAGCAAAAAACAATACTATAATTCAAGAGAAAATTAAAAACGGTGTTCTATTTAACAGACAGTAATTTTCTTTTTGAGAAGTGATAAGAATCTAGTATAACCGGCTGTCTTGGGAAATTAGTAATTATTCCCCACTTATTTTTTTTTATAAAAAACATTAGAAAACTCTAAGCGAGTTAATACAGAGTAGATTACGTTAAGGAGGTTTGTTATAGGTAACGATTTAGTAATGGTGCTCATTGCACTCACTTTCAGTGGTTTTCTCCTTGTAACTCAGCGCAAATTTACAAAATATGAATAACATCTTTTGTGCTAAGCAGATTTTTTTGCTTTTTAAATTTGATATAAAACAAATAACATTCAGTAGTATATAGATAAAAGTAAACCCGAATAAGAAAAAAAATCTTACCCAACTTGGGTGTAACTTGGGAAAAAGAGCCATTGATAATCCTAATCTTTGTAAAGAGCAATTCATTCAATTGCAATTAGTATTCTAACAAAAACTATATTGCCATGAAATACTCTTTACATAAAATCATTGACGATGTAAGTCAATACGAAAGCAAGATTGTGAATGAGGCATCTGGGTCTTTGGACGAGGCACTCAAAATGATTAGCTATTTACAAGAAGTCCTTACCTCATTAAAAGCATCTGTCGTCAAAGAAGGTTTCGAGAGCGAATGGGAAGAAATCAATTTTTTCAGGAACGTCAAACCTGGTATTCTTGGTAAACTGATTTATTATAACAAGGTTTATCGAATTGAATGTGCCTGTCCTCTAGGTAGCGGAAAAATATACAGGAACTATTTTTCTAACCAAATAAAAGAACTCAAGCAGGAATTTGAAGAGCACATTTTTAATTCCGAATTCTACAGATACTATCGGTCGGGAAGAAATGACCGAGACCAAACCTTTTTCAGATTGGGCAATATTAATCTCTATGATGGGTTGAACAGCTTTGTTTTTGAAATTGACCATCACTTTTCCACTTATTATGATTATAAAGTTGCACGCATCATAGCCAACGATCTGCTCCAAAATTATTTGCATCTTAAAATAGATTCAATCGAGGACAGTAACTTTAAGGATGAAGAAGCCACTAAAGACATTTTTTGGACGAGTAGTAAAAACGCCCTTGTAGAACTCATTTATGCAATGTATGCTTCAGGAGCTGTGTCACATGGAAAAGTGGGCATAAGAAAACTAAGCATGGTAGCGCAGATAGTTTTTAGTGTTTCGTTGGGTGATCTTCATCATGCGTTTCACCGTATGAAAACAAGAGCAGGTTCCCGGACAGCATTTTTAGACCAACTCAAAATTTCTCTAGAAGAATACATGGATAAAGATCTTTAGTCATTTTATACAACTTACATTCAAATAAGTTAAAAGCAGTACCAAAAACGTACTGCTTTTTCTTTTACCCATATCTGCCAATTGGCAAATGTTAGCAAAACTCCTTTCTAAAACTCCTCTAATGCCTTGAAATCACTGTAAAACAAGGACTTTTCCTAATTGTGAAAATTTTAAAAAAACAGACTAACCAATTGGTAAGGCTTGGCAGACAAACCCTGCCACACTTCTCAATTTTGCATAAGCGACATTAAAGAGTTGTAAAATGAAAATTATAACAATTGAAGAAGAGGCATGGAAACAGTTGAACAACCGTATCAATGCCATTGCCGATTACCTTAAAAGACAGGAGGAAAATAGCTACGACGACCTATGGTTGAATAACCATGAGATATGCCAATATCTGCATATCAGCGAAAAAACCCTATGGCGAATGCGTACCAAGGGTGAGATAGCTTATTCAAAGCTTTATGGACAATATTTCTATACCATAGGGGCTATCAAGGATATGCTAAATGCCAATGCTGTACAAACCAGTGACGAGTATGTAAAAGAGCTGATGGCAAGAGGCAAAAGCTATATCGAGAAAGGCAGAAAGTTGAATACTGGCAAGCAATAAGACTACCATTAAACATATGAATATGAATATCGACAGAATTGAATTTATAGCGTGGATGGAGCGTATTTTAGAACGTCTTGATCTATTAAAAGAGCATATAGATGAAAGCAAGAGAAGCCGTAACAGTATAGACGGTGAAGAATTATTGGATAATCAGGATTTGCTACAGATGTTGAAAATAAGTAACCGCTCATTACAACGGTATCGCTCCATCGGTAAGTTGCCTTACTATACAATTAGCGGAAAACTTTACTACAAATTATCGGATGTACACCAGTTTATCAGGGAAAGTTTCAATCCTCCCCTAAATAAATAACGCCAAACAGCGACAAATACTGCCTTTGACTGCCAATTGTCCTAAACCAATGAACGCTTCTTATACATTCGGCAATGAATAATAAATATTTGATAGTATGAGTGAGGAAACAACAACACAAAAAATGCCCGAACAATTTTCAGACATACTGCTAGTATTGGATAAAGAGAAAAAGAAAATTCAGGCTGTAAAGAGTATTGATGAAAACGGGAATATGGAAACCGTTGATCCTACGAAAAAAAATCAGAACCAGTTTATGCGGGTGGACAAACATGCAGACTTCTTTTCCAACTTCTTCTCCAATTTTTTTAGCCAGCTAAAGAACCCTAGTAATTTTTCATTCTTCAAGGTACCTGCACCTCTTGCGGTTGAGAAAGCACAGGAAATGCAGCAACAAATAAACAATCCAACTCCCGAGGGAGAAAAAGTGATGAAAGATCAAGAATTAAAACCAGAGTTAAACCAGGATAATAAACAAGAAAATCAAGACAATATGGAAACAACACAAACAACACCAGAAACAAGCGAATACCGCTACAAACCGGAACAGATAGATTGGGAGACGATGAACAATCTTGGGTTGAGTAAAGAAAAACTTGAAAAAATGAACCTTCTTGACCCGCTGCTAAAAGGCTACAAAACCAATGAACTGGTTACTGTGAGCCTGAACCTCGGGACAGCTGTTACCCGTATGGATGCTCGTTTGTCGCTACAGCCGAATGATAACGGACAAATCGTGGTTGCCATTCACGGTATCCGTAAAGAGCCCAACCTCAACTTTGAATTTTTCGGACATAAATTCAATCAAGATGACAAGGATAACTTGCTAAATACCGGAAATATGGGGCGTGTAGTCAACCTGACAAATCCGAAAACAGGAGAAACCATTCCATCAATCATTAGTGTGGACAGACTGACAAATGAATTGGTTGCCCTAAAAACCGATTTCATTAAGATACCTGACGAAATAAAAGGAATAAAGCTTGATGAAACCCAAAAGCAAACTTTAATGGAGGGTAAACCGCTTCAATTAGAGGGTATGATTTCTAAAAAAGGAACAGAATTTTCGGCAACGGTACAGTTCAATGCAGACAAACGTTATGTAGAATTCCTGTTTGACAGATCGGGCAACAATCAGCTGTCGCAAAATAACCAACAAAAAAGTCAGCAAAATCAGTCGCAGGAAGCACCAAGAACTTTTAGAGGTAAAGAATTGGATGATGAACAATACAATAAGTTCAAAGCAGGTCAGACTGTTTATGTAGATGGGCTGATAGATAAAAAAGGTCAGAAATACCAAGGATATATCACACTGAACAAAGAAACTGGTAAAACTGGTTTTTCCTTCCAAAACCCTGACAAGCTCAAAGAACAGGCAAAACCTACGGAAGCCCACAAAACTCAAACCGCTGTCAATTCGGAGGGTAAAACCAATGAAGCGACCAAAAAGATTAAAGAACCTCTACAGAAAGGACAGCAAGCTCCGAAAAATAAAAAGCAACATGAGGAACAAGAGAGACCCGAAACACCTGCCAAATCAAAAGGCAGAAAAATGTAATAAAGTATGAAGACAATTATTGCAGAAAAACCAAGCGTAGCAAGGGAAATAGCCGGACTTGTAGGTGCATCCGATAAAAAGGATGGCTATCTCACAGGCAACGGCTATTTTGTTACGTGGGCATTCGGACATTTAGTAGGCTTGGCAATGCCGGAAGATTACGGGATTTCGGGATTTGATAAAGCGGTTTTACCTATACTGCCTAACCCTTTTTTATTAACAGTTCGGAAAGTGAAAAAAGACAAAGCTTACACTACCGATGCTGGTGCATTAAAGCAACTGAAAGTAATCAAAGAACTATTCAATAAAAGCGATAGCATTATTGTAGCAACAGATGCAGGCCGTGAGGGCGAATT
Organism: Flavobacterium sp. ARAG 55.4; assembly: GCF_051846875.1. Taxonomy (NCBI): domain Bacteria; kingdom Pseudomonadati; phylum Bacteroidota; class Flavobacteriia; order Flavobacteriales; family Flavobacteriaceae; genus Flavobacterium; species Flavobacterium sp. ARAG 55.4. The sequence goes on from NZ_JBPYCT010000014.1 coordinate 84,139, forward strand.
GATATTTCGCTATATATACGAATACCTCAAATGCAACAAGCCATTTGAACGTCTATGGATCAGCTCGCTTACCGAAAAAGCCATTAAGCAGGGTTTTGATAAATTAAAAGATGGGTCAGAATTTGACGGACTGTATAAGGCAGCACAAGGAAGAAGTCGTGCCGATTGGATCGTCGGTATTAATGCTACCCAGGCGTTAAGCATTGCCGCAGGAAATGGTATCTATTCTCTTGGGAGAGTTCAAACACCTACGCTGGCTTTGATATGTAAGCGTTATCTCGAAAACAGGGATTTTAAAGTGAAGAAATATTGGCAAATACAATTACAGCATAACAAAGAATTTATTGATTTCAATAGCCTTTCCAAAACCAAATGGGATGACCTAAAGTTGGCAGGAGATACGTTGAAATCTATTGAAAGAGTTAAGAGCGTTACTGTTACTTCTGTCGAGAGTAAAAGGATTACAGAGCAACCTCCTTTATTGTTCGACCTTACGGGATTACAAAAGGAAGCCAATAAGAAACTCAATCTTTCTGCTGAAGAAACCCTCAATATTGCCCAAGGTTTGTACGAAAAGAAATTCATTACTTATCCACGCACGGGAAGCAAATACATTCCCGAAGATATGTGGGCAGAGATCCCCGGCCTTGTGAGAGCCTTGCAGGACAGGGAAAGCTGTAAACAAGCCACCTCAAAAATGAAATGGGGACGTTTCAATAAGCGTATTGTAAATGACCTGCGGGTTACCGACCACCATGGTTTATTGATCACTGAGAAAATCCCATCAGCTCTGAACGCAAAGGAAAACGCGATTTATGACATGATTGCTTTTCGATTGCTAGAAGCACTTTCCGGGGTCTGTATAAAAGAGATTACCGATATAGGTTTACAGGCATTGCATTATGATTTCACGGCGAAAGGCTGTAAGATAACGGAAGCAGGCTGGCGTTCTATTAAAGGCACTTTCTTCGATGCCGATACCGAAACTGTACAGGATCTTCCTGAATTAAAAAAAGGCAATGAACTCAAAATAAAAAAAGCCTCCGTTCTCGAAAATAAAACTAAACCACCTGTACTTTATACCGAAGCTGGGCTTTTGTCGGCTATGGAAAGTGCTGGAAAGGAAATTGAAAATGAGGACGAACGCAAGGCTTTACAAAATATTGGTATCGGTACACCTGCCACAAGAGCAGCGATTATTGAAACTATATTTACCCGCAATTATATTCAACGGGAAAAGAAGTCCTTAATCCCTACTGAAAAAGGATTACAGGTATATGAACTCGTCAAAAACAAAAAAATTGCAGACGTAGCCATGACTGCCGAATGGGAACTTGCCTTGCAGAAAATCGAAAATGATGAAGCCAATGCCGGAGAGTTTCAGAAGGAAATGAAAGCCTACGCTTCAACCATTACCAATGAATTATTGCAAACTACCATTGCCATAAAGAACCTGCCTAATTTGATTTGCCCAAAATGTAGAAGCCAACATGTAATTATCCGTGATAAGATTGTCAAATGTCCAGATGAAGCTTGTAATTGGTTGCAGTTCCGTAATGTGTGTGGTGTGCAAATCAGTATTGTCGATATTGAAAGCCTTGTAAGTAAAGGAAAAACTTCACTCCTCAAAGGAATGACTAGTAAAACTGGAAAGAAATTCGATGCCTATATCGTATTGAATGAAAAAGCAGAAAGTTCATTCGAATTTGAGAAAATTAAAAGCTACAAAAAATAATGGAAAATAAACCTGTCATTAGTCCAATGGAAATCAAAAACCTGATTTATACTATACGTGGAAAACAAGTGATGCTGGATAGTGACCTTGCTATCTTATATCAGGTGGAAACCAAGAACCTTAACAAAGCAGTAAAACGAAATATTGAAAGGTTTCCAGTTTCGTTCTGCTTTCAACTGACCGAAGCGGAAGTTCAAAACTTGAGGTTCCAATCTGGAACCTCAAGTGTAAGTTACGGTGGAAGACGTTATTTGCCCTATGTTTTTACCGAACAAGGGATTGCAATGGCTTCCGCAATACTTCGTTCAGATATTGCTGTTAAAGTAAGTGTTGAAATTATGGAAGCCTTTGTAGAAATGAGACGAATGCTTATTAACAACGCTTCTTTGTTTCATCGTTTGGATAAGATTGAATTGAAGCAGTTAGAAGCCGACCAGAAATTTGAAGATATTTTTAAGGCACTGGAAAGCGATAAACTCCACACGGAAAAAGGTATTTTCTACGATGGACAAATATTTGATGCTTATACCTTTATTTCTGATATTATCCGAAGTGCCAAAATTTCCATTATACTCATTGATAATTATGTTGACGATACAGTCCTCACATTGCTCGGAAAGCGTGAGCAGTCAGTAACTGCCAAGATTTACACCAAAAATATCAATAACCAATTACAGCTTGATTTGCAACGATACAACAGCCAATATCCAGCTATTGAAATTAAGCTCTTCTCTGATGCTCACGACCGTTTTCTGATTGTTGACAATACAGAACTCTACCATATCGGAGCATCCCTTAAAGATTTGGGAAAGAAGTGGTTTGCCTTTTCAAGAATGGATATTGAGGTTGGCAGGATGCTTAATATTTTGAATAAATAAAAAACAATACCTAGAACCTCGGAGGAGTTGTTGTTATGCTTTAAAGGCTTTGCAAAGAAATCTTTATTAACATCTTAAATCAATTTATTACCATCTTTACTCCATCGATATTTTATAAATTGTGCAAACTCATCTTCATCAGCGTGTTCTAAAACGATTACTTGTGGTTTATAACCACATTCTTTATCAATATTAGCGATTTCTTCCGAGATTACTTTGAATATATTTTTCACTTGAATAATATTATCATCCACTTTCTTTTGTTCATTTTCAACGTTTTCATCCAACTCTTTGTAAACTTTTGGAAAATATACTTGACTTGGTTGATCCAAAACTAAAATTGATGGTATTTTGGATGTCGGAGTAATGCTATGTAAATATAAAAATCCTAAAAATGCGGATAAATGAATAGCTAACCAGTTTGAGCCACTTCCCATCTCCGAAAGAAGAATGTTTTCTTGCTCCTTTAAATTGTATTTTAAGGTAAATTTTTCCAAATCGAAAAGTATTTTGCCCGGTTTAAACTCTTCCTCAAAATCTAGTAAGTCACAAATAGCACTCATCTTTTCACTTAATATTACTTGCGCCTTTTGTAATTCTTCTTTCAGATTGAAGCCAGCAAGTTTATTTTTGAGATCTTCAATTTCTGCTTCTAATTCTGTATAATCGCTTTTACTATTTGATAAAAGTTTATTTCTTTCGATAAGGTTTTGAGCATTTGCTTCAGTTCGACCTTTCAATAATAAGTTTTTTTCGTACTCATTCTTGGTGTTGAATTCTTTTAAGATTTGATTGTTTAAGTTATCAGCCTTAATTTTTAAATCTTTCAATTCTTTTTTTAGAATATCTCTGTCTTTTCGAAGCGAGGCATTTTGACTTGAAGTATCATTTACATAAGTGCCTATTTTTTCAAATTCATCCTCCAATACTTCATTAGATTCTTTTATAATCGAAATTTTATCCTTTATCGCTTTTACTTCTTGATCACAAAGAGGACAATGAACATCACTAATATTTACCTCAATAGAAGCTAGTGACTTTAATCGATTAATATTTTGGGAATAATTTTTAGAAATATCATTATTCGATTTAATAGTAGATAACAAGTCTAGCACGACATCTAATTCTTTCTTCTTTTGGAATATGGAATTATCTATCTTTCTCAATTCCTCGTTAAGATTTTGATCACCTACTGAATTCGCATTAGAATTGGGCAAATCTTTTACAAGTTTTTTAAGATCGGACAATGTAATTTCCTGAGGTAGTTCTTTACCTATAGAAGTATAATACAGTGATACGATGCCAGAAAGATCCTCTCTTAATTGCTCGTTACTTATTTTTAATTTCTCGTCTAGCTTTTTCTTCTGACTCAATTCTTTTTGTTTACTTTCTAAACTTCTTTGTAAATCAAAAAAATCAGCATTTCCCCATCCCATTAATATAGGATAATCATCAATAGTTTTTTTTCTCTTATAGAAATCATCAAATCTATAAAAAAGGCTATGCTTATTAGCAATTAGATTTTGATGCTGAAATAGAAATGGTATAAAGCTCCGCATTGTTACCTTTCCTCCAGACTTTCTTTTATCTTCCTCTTCATCAGTTCTTGTATCTAAAACAGAGATTCCTATATGTTTCTCAAATTCTTTTTTAGCATCATCTAAATCGATTTGCTTTTTGTCGCTGAAATATTCTATTGAAAAATTGGTAATAACCTCTGAATTAATTTCAATACTGAAATACATTTGATTACTGTTTTTTAATCTTCCAATAATCATATGTTTGTCTTTAACTCTAAAAATCACGCAATAAAGATCTGTCCAGTCTGTTATAATCCCTTTTGGTATAGTAGACCGGCTTGCAAATAAACAGTAGTCAATAATTTCAATGATTGCACTTTTACCTGTTTTAGAATCTCCAGAAATAATATTTAGACCTTCATCGAATTTCAGTGTACGTGTTTCCTTGTTATTCTTAAAAAGAAATATATGTGAAATTGCTGCTTGCATAATTTTATAAATTAAAAAAAATTGTCTTATGGTCTTCTTTAGAAAGAATTAAACCTAAATTAAACGCTGCTTTATAATATTCTCTTAGGATAGGGTCTTTCTCTCCTGTATAACTTTCATTCTGCCCTTGTACCAATATTAAGTAATCTGAAATTTCGATATTGTAGATATTTGATAATGTAATCAAAGCTTCTTTAGTCTTCTTCTTATAATTAGTTAGTAGAGTTTCGATGACGATTAGTTCCATCTTAACTTCAGAATTTAAAAACGTATTAAATGTACTCTTTGCATTACTTTTTACAAGTTTACTTTTAATTGTATCGTTGTATATCAGTGGGAGAATATAATAGATAAGTTCTACTTTTAGTTTATTATTATTTGCACCGACTAAAGCCATCAGTAATAATTTTGATGTAAATAATGGACTAAAAAGGATTTTTTCTGTTTGAGCTATATTCATAAATCAGTTTCTTTATATAACCATTCAAAATCACTGGTTTCATTAATATTTTGAATTCTACCATTTCGAAAAAATCTTTGAGTTCCATTAAAACCGGAAATTTCACTATGAGTATTTGTAATACACTTAAAATAAACTTCTTGTGACTTTTTAATATGAGAGTTATCTTTAAATGACTCGTCTGATAAATGATAAGAGGCAGCACTTTTTTCTGTTTGAATAGCAGAACTGATCTCTGCCTCATAAACTATTATATTGTCTTTTAGAGTAGGATTTATTTTTAGAATTTCTTCGTAAGCCTCTTCCGATCTAACGTAATCTTGAAATGCCTGATGTAAATCGTTTTTCTTTATTGATATAGCATTCAATTTTTCAATAAATTTATAGCCCTTAGTCAAATCTGAATCATGTTGACCTAGTACTTTAATAGATGGAAAGGGAATATAGTCTTTGGTGAATTTTGACAGACTAAACTGCAAATCTGAATTAAAATCAGTAATGTTTACTTCCCATTTATTTGAGTTTTCAATAGCTTTCTCAATAATCCATTGCTGAAGAGCACCTATTGCAGAACTTCTTAAATTATCTTTTATTAACTTAAACGTGGAATGTTCTTTTAGGAGAGCTAATTTTTCATCAACTTTAGGCTCACCACTATTAATAACAAACCGATCTAAAAGTCCCATCAAATCAGTTTTGGATATATTTTGAGTGTCGAAAATTTCGTCTTTAAATGGTTTTGAAGTAGCTGAGATAGAATGATCATTAAGTTTTTTATATTTTGCAACTTTACCAAGTTGATTCCAGTTGTGAAAAATACTTTCACTTGGCACATTTTGGGTAGTATGGAGAATAAATCTGTCGTTCGACTTTAGTTTGTCATATTCTACAACAAGGTTTTTCAATGTCTTCCAGAGGTCCACAGAATTACTGGTAAGATTCGATTCTCCTTCATGATGCTTAACTTCAATAGATTCAGTTCCATATTGAACATCTCCGAAGCATTCAATATAGACATGTTCACCATTTTTAGCATTTAAGCAATACTCTAATGCAACTAACTTTTGGTATTCAAATCCTAATTGCTTTTTCGTTGAGTCATTATCTAAAGTTTCATTCATTTCACAGTTTATGTTTTTATCAGCCCATTTTGTATTTGTTCAGTTTTTTAAGTTTACAACTACCTACCCAAATACATATCCTGCGTGTTATGATTTAATTGTTAGAGTATACTTGTATTACAAAAATACAAAATAAATCCCTCTCTCTTAATATACTTACGCCAAATCCTGCCATTCAACGCCAAACCATTCCACTTCCATAAACGCTTCTGCGATCGGCCCTAAATTTATGGTTCAGGTAACAATTCTAAATAAAATTCTATATGGATATACAGCAAAAAGACCTATCGTATTTCAGATTACGACTACAGGAACTACTATATACCAGCTTCCCCGAAAAGGCACACGACCACAAGTTTATAGAACAACGTTCATCATGGGCTGCCAATGCTTATGAAGGTGCTTTTCGCTCAGGAAATCCAATCGACCAATGTGATGAGATCGCCAACTATATCCTGTTTGAAGGCTTACGCTTCTCCAAATTGGACACCATTTTTCAGGTAGTCTGCAATGAGTTTGACACCATAATGGCAGACGAGGAACTGCGACCGTTCACGCTTAAAATGTTCCCTGTTTGTGAGCCTGTTTTCTCAGGCTATGAACTAACCGATGGCTTCGCAAACGGTCCTGAGTTTGACCTGCTCTATACCGAAATAACCGGAACCATCGCAATCTGGATAGAGGAAAATGGGCTTCAATAAACGCCAACATCTCCAACTGAATATTGATGCCTTACGAATTGCTTTTAAACTGGAAAAGGAGAAACGACAAGCCACCGTAGGCGAAAGACTGCTAATGATGCAATACAGCGGATTTGGTGGTCTAAAATTCGTGCTGAACCCCATAGAGAATGTAATAGACATCAATCACTGGAGAAAGACGGAACACGACCTGTTTCCGCTCACGCAGGAACTCCACACACTACTCAAAGAAAATTCTGAAGACGATAAGCAATACCGCAGGTATGTGGATAGCATGAAAAGCTCCGTACTGACGGCTTTCTATACACCGCCACAAATCATAGATGCGGTTTCCGCAACCTTACGTGAAAGCGGCCTGGAGATTCAGAAATTCCTTGAACCCTCCGCAGGCATTGGCTCATTCATACAATCCTTTTCAGAAAACCAGAAAGCAAGCACTACCGCTTATGAAAAGGATCTGCTCACAGGCAAAATTCTAAAACAATTCTATCCCGAAAGCAATATCCGTGTAAGCGGCTTTGAAGAAATTTCAGAAAAGGAACATAACAGCTACGATGTTGTCGCCAGTAACATACCGTTCGGCGACACATCCGTATTTGACCTTTCTTATTCCCGAAGTAAAGACACAGCCAAAGTACAGGCTGCCCGAAGCGTACACAATTACTTCTTCCTGAAAGGTACTGATATGCTCCGTGAGGGCGGCTTACTGGCTTACATCACTTCACAGGGCATCCTTAATAGCCCGAAAAATGAACCGATACGCAGGACGTTAATGCGGGAAAATAATTTGGTTTCAGTTGTACGATTACCAAACAACCTGTTTACAGAATACGCAGGCACAGAGGTTGGCAGCGACCTGATTATCCTGCAAAAGAATACGTCAAAACAAGGTTTGACGGAAGCTGAAGAACTTTTTTGCCAAAGCAGGCAAACGGAATACAATACGCCGGGCAATGCACTTTTTCAGGATAGCACAAGGATTGTGCATACCGACCGTAAATTAGATACCGACCCTTATGGGCAGCCTGCTCTGATCTACACGCATAAAGATGGAGTTGCCGGAATAGCAAAAGACCTGCAACGGATGCTTTCAGAAGATTTTGGAAAGCATTTGGATTTCAATTTATATAAAGGAGAGCGGAACGATGAACCTGTTATACAGATTCCCGTAACACCGCAACCGCCGGTTATAGAACCTGTAGTCATCAGTCAGGAACGACAGTCATTAGCTACACCAGCAGTTATTCAGGAAAATCAACAGGAATTAAAGCAGCTAAGCATTTTCGACCTGTTTGAAAATATAAATGAACCGGTAGCGGTTCTTGCTTCACCCAAAAGAACAACGCAAGTCAAAAGGCAAAGCACTAAAGCAAACCGCCGTGCCATAGGTCGCCAGACCGATCTATTCAGTGAGATGCAGCAACCTTACACACCGCCGGTTTCCAATAAGGCTGGCAATCAAAATACATCAACCAACGGCATAAAACAGGAAGCTATCGGCGACCTGTTTTCGGGCATCAATGATAATGGCCAGGCTGCTCAACCTGCCCTCCTGAATACTATTCCCGAACCTGCTCCGTATAGTGGTGAACTGCAATCATTCCACCGGAACGATTGTCTTGTGACTGAAAATGGTTGGATTGGTCATTTGCAAGATGTAGATACATCAGGTGGTACGGCTGTTTTCCATCCTTTGCAATTACCTCCTTTACAAAAAGCAAGAGCCGAGGCGTACATTGCTGTGCGTAATAATTACCAGGGGCTTTACAACAACGAGGCAACCTTTCAAACCGAATACAAAGAAGAACGGGAAACCCTTAACCGCTTATACGATGCCTTTGTCAAAAGGTATGGCAATCTCAATAGCGCTGATAATATCAAGCTAATAAAAACGGATAGTGCCGGTAAAGAAATCCCTTATCTGGAACGTGTTATTGGAGGCGTGGTTCACAAAGCGGATATTTTCAGCCATCCTGTAAGTTTTTCTACCGTAACCATCGCAACGGACAATCCTGAAGAAGCATTAGCAGCTTCGCTCAACAAATACGGAAGCGTTGATTTGAGTTATATGTCCGAAATCAGCGGTATGACCGATGATGCTTTGAAAGAAGCATTGCACGGGCGCATTTTCTACAATCCACTGCAAAAGGAATACGAAATATCCGAACGTTGGGTTGCGGGTAACGTAGTGGAAAAGGCGGAGGAAGTCAGAACCTATATTGAAAGCAATCCGGATGATGTGCAAGCCAAAGAAAGCCTTACGGTCCTGGAAGATGCCAGACCGGGGCGTATCGAATTTGAAGAGCTGGATTTCAACCTGGGTGAACGCTGGATACCTACAGGTATTTATGCCCGTTTTGCTTCGCACCTTTTCGATACGGACGTACTGGTTCATTACTCTGAAAGCTCCGATGACTTTTCGGTAAAATGCGACCAGAAGAATGTACATATATGGGATAAATATGCCGTCAAAGCTGAAAGCCGGACGTTTGATGGAATTGCCCTGCTTAAACACGCACTGGTTAATACCACACCGGATATTACCAAAAAAGTGATGGTTGGCGATCAGGAGGTCAAGGTACGGGATATGGAAGCCATACAAATGGCAAATACCAAGATTGATGAAATTCGCACAGCCTTCAGCGACTGGCTTCACGGACAGAACGATGAGTTTAAGAAGCGGCTGACCGACCAGTATAACGATACCTTTAATTGCTTTGTGCGTCCGAACTATGACGGAAGCCATCAGAAGTTCCCCGGACTGGATAGAAAAGGCTTGAACATTCAAGACCTGTATTCCAGCCAAAAGGACACCGTTTGGATGATAAAGCTGAACAACGGTGCTATCTGCGACCACGAAGTAGGTGCAGGAAAAACATTGGTAATGTGTACCGCAGCACAGGAAATGAAGCGGTTGGGCTTAGCTCATAAGCCTATGATTATCGGGTTAAAAAGCAACGTTCACGAAATAGCCGAAGCCTACCGGACTGCCTACCCACACGCCAAGATCCTGTATCCGGGTAAGGAAGACTTCACTCCCAAAAAACGGCTACGGATTTTCGGTGATATTAAAAACAATGATTGGGACTGTATAATCCTAACGCATGACCAGTTCGGAATGATACCGCAGTCGCCCGAAATACAAAAGGAAATACTCGAAATAGAACTGGACAGCGTGGAGCGTAACCTTGATGCCCTGCAATCCCAGGGCAAGGAAGTTACAAGGGGTATGCTTGCCGGAGTAATCAAGCGGAAGGAAAACCTCGAAGTCAAGCTCAAAACGCTGCAACACGATATTGAGAAGCGCAAGGATGATGTCGTGGATTTTAAGATGATGGGGATAGACCACTTGTTTGTGGACGAAAGCCACCAGTTCAAAAACCTGATGTTCAATACAAGGCACACACGGGTTGCCGGATTAGGGAATGTGGACGGAAGCCTGAAGGCTATGAACCTGCTTTTTGCTATCCGTACTATTCAGGAACGTATCAATGCCGATATGGGAGCAACCTTTCTTTCGGGAACAACCATCAGCAACTCGTTAACAGAGCTATACCTGCTATTCAAATACCTGCGCCCACGGGCAATGGAAAAACAGGGTATCAACTCTTTTGATGCCTGGGCAGCCATCTATGCAAGGAAAACCACCGATTATGAGTTTTCGGTGGCTAACAACATCGTAGCTAAAGAGCGTTTCCGATACTTTATTAAAGTGCCGGAACTGGCACAGTTCTACTCGGAAATCACAGACTACAGAACGGCAAAGGATATAGGTATAGACCGTCCTAATAAAAATGAGGTATTGTACAACATACCTCCCACACCGGATCAGGATGTATTTATCAAAAAACTAATGGAGTTTGCCAAAACAGGAAATGCAGAACTCTTAGGCAGATCTCCGCTCACAGACCGAGAGGAAAAAGCAAAGATGCTCATCGCTACAGATTATGCCCGTAAGATGTCACTCGATATGCGAATGGTAAGCGGTAGGTACGAAGATCACCCCGACAATAAAGCCTCCCATTGTGCTGCCAATATTGCGAAGTACTACAACCAATACAAGGCACAGAAAGGCACACAGTTCGTTTTCTCTGATTTGGGAACATACAAGCCCGGTGAATGGAATGTGTACGCCGAAATAAAACGAAAGCTCGTGGAAGATCACGGCCTTCCGGCTCATGAAGTCCGCTTTATACAGGAAGCCAAAAATGATAAGCAACGTAAGGAGCTTATCAACGGGATGAACGAGGGAAAAATACGAGTGCTGTTCGGTTCTACAAGTATGCTCGGCACTGGTGTAAACGCACAGAAAAGAGCCGTAGTGGTTCATCACCTGGATACACCGTGGCGGCCAAGCGATCTTGCCCAACGTGATGGAAGGGCAATCCGAAAAGGAAATGAAATAGCTAAATTCTTTGCAGACAACAAAGTGGACGTCATCATCTATGCGGTAGAAAAATCATTGGATAGCTACAAGTTTAACCTGTTGTATAATAAGCAACTCTTCATAGACCAGCTAAAATCTAATAATCTCGGAAAGCGAACCATTGATGAGGGAAGCATGGATGAAAAATCAGACATGAACTTTTCGGAATACGTGGCAATCCTTTCAGGGAATACCGACCTTTTGGATAAAGCGAAATTAGAAAAACAGATTGCAGGACTGGAAAGCGAAAAGCAGGCTTTCAACCGTTCCAAATTCAGTTCTAAATACAAACTGGAAGACACTACTGCAATGCTTGAAAGTGCCGGTTCCCGTCTGGACAAGTTTAAGCTCGATTGGGATGACTTACAAGGGCGCATACAAAAGCGTTCGGATGGTACTATTGCAAATCCATTGCAGCTCGATGGCTTATCCTCAAACTCAGATGTGAAGCAGATAGGAGCCAAACTTAACCAGATTGCGGACACAGCCCGTACCGGAGGTGACTATCAGGAAATAGGTAGCCTGTATGGATTTCAGTTATTGGTTAAAACAGAAGTGTCGGAAAAAGAAGGTGTGGACATTCGTGTAAATCGTTTCTTGGTACAGGGAGAAGGGAACATAAAATACACATACAACAACGGCATTATGGCTAAAGATCCTGAAACGGCAGCAATGAATTTTTTGAAAGCACTGGAAAAGCTACCGGGCTATATCGAGCAGGAACAAAAGAAAATCGCCGAACTTCAAAAGGACCTCCCCGTACTTCAGGAAGTGGTTAATGGTACATGGGCAAAGGAAAGCAAGCTAAGTGAACTGAAAACGGGACTTGCTGCCGTTGAACGGAAGATACAACTATCCATAACACCGGAAACGAAAGTTATTGAAATTCAAACAAGTACCAACAAAATACAAAACAAGGAACGTTCCCCATCTATGCGCTTGTAAGATCACTTTTCGTCCTGCTCGTCCATTTTCTTTATTAAACCATCACGAAGCGTATCGATGAATTTTGTCCGGTTAATTTTTCTATTTCGGATTTCAAGATAGGTGTGATAAAAATCTCCTAGATCTATATGAAATTCCCTTTCAAAGAATTTACATAAAAATTTGATATCCACCTTTCCGTTATCAAAGGTCCCATGTATCTGTAATGCGTAAATTAGCTCAATTAACCCTGCTTTGCTTCCTGTCCACGTTAAATGAGGTCTTTCATTGTCTTTATTTTCTATCTTGTTTTTACTCAGTTTTGCTAACTGATCCTCAATATAAAGTTGTATCAGGTCATTGGCAATAATTTTTGCAACCTTATAATCATGGGATGTAGAAAAATTATGATCCGTTTCAAAATAATATGTATCTAAGCATAATTTTACATCATATTTGCCACGGATAAAGTATTTATGGTCCAGATAGGTGCTGTTGGTTCTGTAATACTTATAAAATTCCCTGTTGTTATCAAAAAACAGTTTTAATCTTTGCAACTCATTGTTTAGTGAGATTCTAACCGCTTCTTCGCCCCCGAACGGCATTTTTGTTTCAATTTTATAGATTGCATTGTAGTAAATCAACTTAGAAACTATTTTTGGCTTTAGGTTTTTAAAAAAATACACCTCCTCTTCCTCATTCCTAAATTTTCTTTCCAAAATAAACTTCCTCAACTCTGTTAAACTGTCGAGAATTATTTTGATTGCTGTTTCGTACAAAAAAATAGGATCGTCTATTTCAAGCGATATTTCATTTAATTTTTCCTCTAATTGAAAAAGTTTTTCATTGTAATATTTCTTCATTAAAATCAATCCAACGTTGTGAAATGTGCATCAGGCAAAAAAGGTTAGTATATATCCGCTCAATAAAGATCATAAAGCGAATAGGTTATGGATTATTCGAATTAACTCTATCGTTTACATTTCCAGGAAAGGACATTACCAGAAATCTTAAGTCAGCGGAAGTTTCATTACTAATTTTATGTACTACTTTAACGGGGATATTAATCCCTTCGTTTTCCGGCACATAAATAATATCGTTCGCTATGTAAAAAGAAGCCTTACCATGCAAGACATAGAAAAATTGCGTTGTTTCATTATGGTAGTGAAATTGTTCTTCTGTATTTGGAGGCATTTTTTCTTCTTTAATAATCACATTTTCAGACTGTAGTAAAGTCCAGGCATCACAATGGTTGCCCCATTGATAATGAGTGCTATTTTGTTTACTTATAATCATAATGGAGTTCTTTATAAATCATCGGTATAGTGTCGTCTGTTTTTCTCTTGCGAAAATTTTTGGTTATTATAATCTGCCGATTTGTTACGGGCAATGGATAAAGTATGCCAGTCTTCATTTTTCAGCATTTTGGCTATAAAAACCATTTGTCCGATATGATAAGGATAATGAGCCAATTGCCTGTTAATCGCTTCGGTAACCGTATGACCGTCATTTCGGATATAAATTATTTTCTCTAAATCCGCTTCCGTAAGCTGGTTTAAAGCATTCATCAGGCAATCCCAGCCGTAATTCCAATGCGCCATTAATTCAGCTTTATTCTGAAACGGGTTGGTAAATTCCGCATCACGATTTCGCCAGGGCTTTTCTCCGTCTGTGGTCAGGAAATCCGTAAATCGTGACAACATATTTCCTGTAATATGATTGACCAAAATGGCAATACTGTTGCTTTCCTCGTTATACTGCCAGAATAATTGTTCTTCCTGTAATTGTTCCATTGCTTTTTCTCCAAGCATTTTGTAATACAGGAATTGCTTTTTGATGCTTTCTAAATAGCTGTCCATTTCTCTATATTTATTTGGTTTAATACAAATTCTTTTCTTTCATCAATGTTTCCTATCGGCACGGTTATTACTTCATAACCGTACTTTTCATAAGTACTTTTCATTTGGAAATAAGTGTGTTCTGCCTCCTGCCAATCCTGTTTTCTTTCATTATCTGTTTGATAAATTTCTTTCCAGGGTGGCAGGATAAATACCTTAGTATTATATGGGCAATTCAACACTTTTTCCATGGTTTCCGTTGAAAGTACATAGCCAATCATATCCGCATAACAAACGGCATCCAAAATACCTCGGTCGAAAAAGCAAACTTCATTTGACTGGCTTGCTGTTGCTATGTTGTAATCTAAAATGGATGCCGCTATCATTCTATCTGTATAAAGAGGTTTGTTTTTCCACGGCAAAGACTCTCCGTCCGTTTCTGTTTCTTCACGAATAATGCCTCTGGCGGCTTCCGGAATGGTTTTATATCCATTTGCTGACAGAGCATCTAATAAGGTTGTTTTTCCTGCTCCGGGTCCACCGGTTATAACGAATAGCTTATTTTCCATATTCCAATTCTTTTTTCAAAACACGGTGGTCCAATACATTTACTCCAATTCCTTTTAATTCATCTATCCCTTTGGGATATATTTGCGAAATCGCTTCGGGAACAATAGCTAAACGATAATCTCTTTCACTTGCTTCAAATATTGTTGTGCGAGGACAGTTCGGGAAATTACAACCTGTAATTACCAATGAATTAATCTTGCTGTTTTTCAGCCAAGCCTCTAAGTTTGTCTTATAAAATGCACCCCAGCGTGGTTTGTAGGCCACAAAGTCAAAAGGAGCAAGCTGTAGAATATTGCCGATTAATAATTTTTTATCCTCATACATTTCGGCATTTTTAGGCAAAAGCTCTTGTACGATTTTAGCTCCGAAACTACCCGGAATAACCATTGCCTTACCTTGTTGGATGACTTCTTTCCTGCAAAGGTCGGCATTGCTTCCGTCCTCAAGATATAATCGTACAATATGAATTACAGCTAATTGATTTTTCCTAAATAAATCGGCTATAATTGAAATATTTTTTATTACTTCTTCGGTACCATTGATATAGGCTTTTCCTCCAGTTTTTGCAAAATCATTTTGCATATCGATAATCATTAAAGCCGAACGGTTCCAATTCATTTCCATAGACAACGTTTTTATTCATCAAACTTATAATGTGCTCTTACTTTACTTACTTTTCCTTCATTATTCAATTCCATATATTCTGCCGAAAAGGAGTTATTTACACTTCGGTAAAACAAAACGGTTGAATTGGCTCCTTTGAGTTCATGGTAAAGCTCGAAATGCAGGTCGGGATATTTTTGCAGGGCTTTTGAAAAGTAATCCTTTAAATCACTTTTATTGGAAATTTTACCTTCTGCGTTTATTCCCATTTGTTGAATAATTGGAGAAACAAAATCAATATTTTCGCTGTAATGCTCCATTATCTTATCTAAATCGTGGCTGTTCCAGGCATCAAGCCATTCTTTTGCAAATTCTGTATTCATATCCTTTTATTTTGATTGGCTGTTTTGAATAACTTCTTCTGAACTCAACCCAAACATGGGCGGTGTTTTTACGTCCAACAGGTTCAGGTAAATATAAAGCTGTGCCCTGTGGTGAATTTCGTGTTCGGTCATCGCTCGAAGCCACTTCCAAACTGTAATTGGAGCATTGCCGGGTGTCAGGCATTTTCGTTGTAAATCTTCATCGCTCAGGCTTTTGAAAATGGCTAACGCTTCTTCGTGTTTGTCGTTAAAATAATGGATTACATTATCGTAACCGTCTGCGAGTTCTTTACCACACCCATTGTAAGTACAAGGATTTCCTAAAATAGTTTCGGCAAACATATACCGCTCAATGGCCGCAATGTGTCTTATCTGGTCGGCAATGGTAAATTTGCCGGGCTTGTATGACCAGTCCATATATTCCGCAGGAATAACGGCAATCGGGCGGTTGGTACCTTGCCTGATTTTCTCGTAATATTCCAAAAAAGATTTAATATTAGTGATTTCCATATCCGATTTAATCTATCTGTTTGTCGGGTGATTTTTTTGATAACTGCATCAGCGTAACCAATGATGTAGCTGCAATGAGTTCCTTTCCTTCGGCACTAACCGCAAATACGTCTGAACGAACTACCGTCAATACTTTTCCGTTTTTGATAACCTGTGCTTTAGCCACAAGTTGTTCACCAATGGCAGGATTTAGATAGTTCACTTTTAGTTCGACCGTTGTTAAATAACTGTCTTCGGATTTGGCGGACGCTCCGGCATAGCCCGAAGAAACATCTACCAATGAAGCGATGGTACTGCCGTTGAACATTCCTGCAGGACGAGCCATAAAATCCTGTTTGGGAACTGTGATTTCAAAATATCCGACTGATAGACCTGTTACTTCCGCACCGAATAATTGCATAATTTTGGAACGTCCGAAACTTTCCAATAATTGTGCTTTTCTTTCATCGTTCATAGTCTAAACATCTTTATAAAGATTATTTCTTTTTATTTCCATCAATCTTTCCGGGTTTTCAGGAGATTCAAATCCAAGCTGACGATAAAGTGAATGAGCATCTAATGTTGCCAATAGTGTTCTTCGCAAACCTTGTACAAATTCCAGTTTAATGATGTACTTTATCATCATTTTTGATAATCCTTTTTCTCTGTATTCTTTCAAAATATAAACATCTGCCAAGTAACCAAAAGTGGCATAATCCGTTACCAATCGGGCAAAACCAATCTGTTTTTCATCTTCAAATAATCCTACGCAAAAAGAATTTTTCAATGCAACACTTACCATTTCCATTGGAATACCTTTTGCCCAATAACTTTCCTTACTCAAAAACTGATGGACGGCATTAATATCCATATTTTCAAAGCCCGTTTTTATTTCAATTACCTGATTGCTTATTTCCATTGCATTTGTTTTTTCAGATTTTTGATTTGTGCCAAATGGTGATTGCAATGCCAACTGTATTTTGCCATAGCCTCAGCAACTGTTTGACTTTTATTCAAGTCCGGATGAAAGAAAGTTCTGTTCCAATCTTTTTTCCCTAAACCTTTTAAAAGGATTACCCAACGTTCGTGAATACCTTCTAAAATGATTAATGACGGCAAAATGGATATATGTTTCGCATCCGATAATTCTGCCCAATTTTCTTCTGCAAACGGTTTGATAATCGGATTATCTTCCGTCAATGCAAATTTGATGCGGGCAAAACAATTGATATTGCTATCCGCTAAATGATGAACAACCTGCCTGACAGTCCAACTTCCATTCCTGTAGGGTCTGTCTAACTGTTTATCGTTCAAACTCATTATTGCTGACTTTAGATTTGCAGGGAATGAAGCAATAATATCAATGAATGATATACATATTTCTTCGGTGATTACTTCCGGCTCTTTGTACTTCCCAATCGGATATTGATTAATCTGTTCCATTTTCTAATGTTTATATAAACCAGTTCCAATTATATTTATCTGAACTTCGCCCTTTTCTGATGTCATCAAGTTGTCCTTTTAGTTTAAACATTACTGCATCATTAGCGGTATATGGATAATATTCTGTTCCCAAGATATTTATACACTTAACAGGTGAGATAACCGCAGCTGTGCCCACACCAAATATTTCTATCTTTTTATCGGATTGGAATTTATCAATAAGCTCTTGAAGTTGCACTTTCCTTTCTTCGACAATCATTCCCATGTCTTTTGTAATTTGCATAATTGAACTTCTGGTAACTCCGTCAAGAATTGAGGTACTCAACTTAGGTGTGATCAATCTATTGTCTATTACAATAGCAATATTCATTGTGCCGGCTTCTTCGATATATTCGTGAGTTTTAGCATCTGTCCAAATTACCTGGTCATATCCCTGTATTTTGGCTTGCTGTGCCGGATAAAATGCAGCACCATAATTTCCTCCACATTTGGCATAACCTACTCCGCCTTCTGCTGCACGTACAAATTCTGTTTCTGCTTTTAAACGTACAGGTTCAGGATAATATAACCCCATTGGTGTACATACTATGCAGAATAAATATTCATCCGAAACTTTAACTCCTAATCGAGGTTCTGTGGCAATCATAAACGGGCGTATGTATAAGCTTATTTCTTGTTCTTCCGGAAGCCAATGTTCTTCCAGACGAACCAATTCTTTTATTCCTTCAATAAATAAATCTTGCCCCACAGCAGGCATACACATTCTTTCCAATGAAGCATTAAATCTTCTAAAATGCTTGTCAGGACGAAATATGATAACTTGCCCATTATCTTGACGAAATGCTTTCATTCCTTCAAATACGGTTTGCCCGTAATGTAAACACAGTGACATCGGGCTCATTTTAATATCGGTATGTGGCACTATCCGAGGTGATTGCCAAGTACCATCTTTGTAATTACATAGTAAAATATGGTCTGTTGGCTGAACGCCAAATACAAAATCATTATAATTAAAATTCGATCTCATACTTATTTCAGACCTTTGAATGTTTATCATTTTTTCACTCTATTTAATAGTTATCGTTTAAAATCATTTCCATTTTAGTGTCTGCTCGTTTGTATTTTCCCTGTTCAATAGGGACTTCGATAAAGCCTAATTTTCTATAAATACCCAATGCTGGTTTCAATGCTGTTTGGGTGTATAGTACCAGTCTTTTTACGCTCAAATCTTTTGCTTTATTAATAACAGCCTGACACAGCATTTTTCCTGCTCCGATGCCCTGATAATTTTCATCCACCGCCATTTTGGTCAGTTCCATTGTTTCATCATCCGTTTTTTTCAAAGCGACAGTTCCGATCACTTTACCGTCATAAACAGCGAACAGGATTTTCCCACCACCTTTTAAAATAGCTTCTTCGGGATTGGAAAGAACATATTTGTCAATATCTTCCAACACAAAATATTTTTCAATCCACGCCCGGTTGAATTGCTCAAAATAGGATTTCCATTCGGGACGGTAACTTTCAATGTTTATCGCTTTCATAATCTTATCTCGAATAAATTGACCTCTATATTGTTATAGTGTTCCGGCAAATCGCTTGTCGGTGGTAACTGTTTTTTACCTACCCATTCAAATCCTAATTTTCGGTAATAGTCGGTCAATACATCATTGTTTGCCCAAGTATCAACTCGTATAAATTTTTTCTTGTGTTTCCACGCTTCGGTCATCGCCCAGTTCACTACCTCTTTTGCAATATTGTTCCCTCTGTACCGGTTGTGTATTGCCATACGGTGTAAATAAAGGGCTTGCTTTCCGTCTTTGTCATTCCAAATAATAGGCTCGGCTTTTACTATGGAAAATACACCTGCCATTTCATCATCCTTATCTAAGACTTTAAAGTGTCTTTTCTCTATAATTTCCTTTTGAAGAAATGACTTACTGAAAACCGGCCAACCGTATCCGGTTTGCTGAAATTGATAGGCTCTTGCTTCGCCATATATCATTTCTACCGTCAGAATATCTGCTATGATGGTTCGCTCTATTCTCATTTCTTAGCCATTTTCTGATAACCTCTATTGACACAATACACTCCGCCCAAAGTAGCGACCAATGCCCATAAGGTGATACCGGTTAGTTTTTCATTCAGGAAGAGAAATCCGAGCATAATCGCAATGAACGGATTGATATAAGCATACAGGGATGAAATGCCTATCGGCAAATGTTTCAGGGCGTACACAAAAGCGGAATACGCAATGATGGAACCTACTATAATCAGGTAAACCAATGCCCAGATACTGGACGATGTAACTGTTTTCAATTCGGTATAATCATCTAAAAAAGTGCTGAAGGCAAAGAGGGCAATACCTCCGGAAAAAAGTTGTAAAGCTGCATTTTGCAATACATTCTTGCTGTTGGGGATTTTGTATTTAGCATATACGCTCCCCGAAGCCCAGGCCAAACAAGCCCCGAAAGCTATCAGCATCCCCATAAAATATTCAGGGTTGGCAATGTCTTTCAGGTTATCCCTGAAAATAAGCGTTATTCCCAAACAACCTAATACCAAGCCTGTAACGATTAGCCAATGAGGTTTTCTTCTGTCAAACCCGAACAAATAACTGATCACTACCACAAAAACCGGAATGAGCGACAAAATCAATGCTGCCAGTCCGCTCGAAATGTAACGTTCGCACCAACCAATCACGCCGTTTCCTAATGCTACCATCAAAACGCCCGGAACGGACTGGTGCACAAAATCCTTTTTGCTTAGTTTTAGGTTGCCCGTGAGCTGAAGCACCAGCAATAATATACCTCCGGCGATGACTTGTCTTACCGCTGCAAACAAAAAGGGCGGAAAGGTTTCTACCCCAATGCGAATAGCAAAATAAGTGGTTCCCCAAACTAAACAAACGACAGCCAGAGCAGCAAATGCCAGCCAATTTTTATGATTGCCCATAGTAAACTGATAAATTACAAAGCAAAATAACGCATAAAAAAGATACAAGTACAGATACAATTTTAGTAAATTTGCAGAGTACAGTTTAAAAAGATGAAAGAAAGCCTATACCAAAAAATCGCTTGTGCGTTAGAAGAAAAAATAAGAAACGGCACACTGAAAACAGGAGATAAGATACCCTCACTGCGTATGTTGCACCGTGAATATGGTGTGAGTATGACAACGGCTGTACAGGCTTATCTTGAACTGGAAGCAAAAGGACTGATTATTTCCCGGCCACAGTCCGGCTACTATGTCAGTTACCAACCTGCTTATTTATCGGTTCCTTCAGTCAGTAAACCTTCCGGGGGAACTGAACCAATAGGCGTAGAAACACTTATTTCCAAAGTATATTCAACGTTAAGCAATAAAGATGTTACCCGATTTTCTCTTGGCGTTCCCGAAAACGAATTATTGCCTATCGCTAAGCTCAATAAAGAGTTGGTCAATGCTACGCGTAACCTTCAAGGAAGTGGTACGGAATACGAAGAAATTCAGGGAAACCGAAAATTACGCAGGGATATTGCCAGATTGACTTATACCTGGAATGGAAATTTGAATGAAGACGACATTGTTACCACTGCCGGAGCGATGAATGCCATTTCATTCGGGTTGATGGCACTTACACAAAAAGGCGATACGATTGCTGTTGAAAGTCCTGTTTATTTCGGCATATTGCAACTGGCAAAAAGTTTGGGATTAAAAGTTATTGAATTACCAACTCATCCTGTTACCGGAATTGAGCCTGATGCTCTAAAAAAAGTCCTGTTCAAAATAAAAGTATGTATTCTGGTTTCTAATTTCAACAATCCGTTAGGAAGCTGTATGCCCGATGAGCATAAAATGGAAGTGGTGAAAATGCTTTCGGAACGAGGTATTCCGCTCATAGAAGATGATTTGTATGGCGATGTATATTTCGGGAACAGCCGCCCTAAACCTTGTAAAGTATTTGATGAGGAAGGTTTGGTTCTTTGGAGTGGTTCTGTATCCAAAACATTAGCTCCGGGGTATCGTGTGGGCTGGTTAGCTCCGGGAAAGTTTAAAGATAAAATCGTTCATCAGAAGCTCATTCATACTGTTTCCTCTACCACTATAACACAGGAAGCTATAGCTAATTTCCTTGAAAAAGGCAGGTATGAACATCATCTTCGGAAATTAAGAAGTGAGTTGCACGCCAATAGCCTGCAATTTGCCAGAGCAGTTGCCGAGTATTTTCCAGAAGGAAGCAAAATAAGCCAACCGCAAGGTGGATTTATGCTTTGGGTGGAACTGGACAAAAGAATTGATACTACGGAATTGTATGATCTGGCTATCCGTCAAAAAATAAGTATTGCTCCGGGCAGGATGTTTTCATTGCAAAACCAGTTTACTAACTGTATGCGGTTGAGCTACGGACAACGCTGGTCGGAACAGATAGATAACAAACTGAAACAGTTGGGGAGAATTGGTAAAGGGTTGATTTAATCTATTAGCCAATTTGAAAGAATTTTGTCCATCAATCCATTACATTGGAGAATATGATTGTTGTTGGTCAATAATTCATTTTTACTTTGTATATAAGGAGAGTTATGAAAAAGTTCTTCTTTCCCGTTTTCAATCATTAGTATCAAGTTTTCTACGGTTACTTCCAAATGAAATTGTAAACCGATAATATTTTGATTGTAGTAAAATGCTTGGTTAACATTTGCCTCTGAATACAGTAAATTTAAACAGCTGTTTTGAGGAATTTCAAATTGGTCTCCGTGCCAATGGAATACGACAGGATTATATTTGAACAGTCTATAAAACCAAGCAATTTTCTTACATTCTTCCGTAGGAATAACAGGAAACCAACCGATTTCTTTGTTTTTTGCCAAAACCACTTTTGCTTCCAAACACTCAGCAATCAATTGAGCACCTAAACAAATTCCTAAGACCTTTTTACCTGATTGGATACACAATTTTATAAATGCTTTTTCGTGTCTCAACCAAGGAAATAGTATTTCATCATACACGCTCATCGGACCACCCATTACAATCAATGCATCTATCTCTGAAATCTCAGGCAATAGAAAATCTGCTTCAAAAAATTTTGTAGCTGAAATGTTATAACGATGCTCTTTTAACCAAGTTTCAATATATCCTAAGCCTTCAAATGGTACGTGTTGAAAATAATGTACATTCATTGTTTATATTTTTGTTCATTCCAATAATAACTGTCCGGATAAATCCGCTTCCCGAAAATAGCCGTACCTACTCTTATAATCGTTGCTCCCTCTTCTATGGCTGTTTCCAAATCTCCGCTCATTCCCATAGATAATTCTTTCATTTCTACTTCAGGAATATTTAAAGCAATAATTTTCTGTTGAATACTTTTTAATAATTTAAAACATAGCCTTACTTTCTCGGTTTCAGCACTAAATAAACCAATGGTCATTAATCCTTTTATTTTTAGTCTGTTCAATTGGGCAACCTGCTGAACCAATTCAATGGCATCATCGGGGCTAACTCCAAATTTACTTTCTTCAAAAGACGTATTTACCTGTATCAAAACTTCTATTGTCTTGCTTTCAAACCCTAAGCGTTGGTGCAGTTTTTCTGCTAACTCCAAGCGATCAAGCGACTGAATGCAGGAGACACCGTACTTTAGAATATCTTTGATTTTATTGGTTTGCAAATGCCCGATGAAATGATTGGTATGTGGAATTTCTTTTAGGACTTCGTATTTTTCTTTCAATTCCTGAACTTTGTTTTCAGCTATAAGCGTTTGTCCTGCTTTTAATGCAACCTTTATACGTTCAGCAGATACGGTTTTGGTTGCCAATAGCAATTTTACTTCATCAGGACTTCTGTTGCTGTTTATACAGACTTTGTTTATCCGTTCCTGTATAACTGCCATATTTCGCAAGATTTCTTCTTTCATATGTGGATGTGTTCTTGGAATATTTGAGGTCGGGAATGGATTTGAACTACTTTGAAAGGTGTAGCATACACTTGTCTAACCACTCGACCACCTGACCATTTTTATAACAAGGCGAACCAATTTAGTCCACCTTGTCCGTTACTTCCACCAATAGTAATAATTGTGGTTGCCGTCATACTCAAAACCGCAGCGAGGATAGAGTTTGTTACCGATGTCGTTTGTCTTTTCGGTTTCAAGCATCAATCCGCAGGCTCCTGTTTCATCACACCATTGCTTTGCTCTGTCTATTAATGCTACCGAAAGCCCGTGTCCCCTGTAATCAGGATGCACAAACAAATCGCTCAACAACCACTGTTTTTGTAATTTAATGTAATGATAGAGTTTGTACAACTGGACAAACCCCACCGCTTTGCCGTCTGCGTACACGACAAAAATATTCGATTGGTCGTTGTCTAATCGTTCTTTGATAAATTGTTTACATTTTTCTAAATAGTCTGCTTGGCGATAAAAAATGCGATAAAGGTTAAATAATTCTGCTGTTGTGTCTAACTCTTTCAGACCTGCTTTCTTAATATTGAACTCCATTTTTTGAATTTTATTGATGAAACAAAAGTATCGGATCACAGGACGAGCCTGATGGTACAGTTTTCAGATAAAATGATGGTCCAAGAGGATGGTTTATAACCATGAAAACCTATGATTATCTCCGTGTAAATCAAAACTCGTCATAGTTTATTTTAATGCGGTCACTTACAGGAACAGAAACGCAAGCTAAAATCAAACCTTGCTGAATATGGGCTTCAGATAAAACAAAATTCCGCTTTAAACGTACTTCGCCCTCTTCTAATTTGCACACGCAAGTGCCACACGTACCTCTGCAACAAGAATATCGGGCTTCAATCCCTGCGTTAAGCAGTGCATCAAGTAAAGGCATCTGTTTGTTCCATAAAATATGCTGTGTTATACCATTCAATGTCAATGTTACTTCCACGCTTTCCGATTGTCCGTCTTGAATTTCTGCAAGTTTAGTTTTTTCTTTAAGAGACATATTTATTCGCTTGTTTTAAACTGATCACTAAAACAATATTTATAAAAGCCCGAAAGTTCTTTATCACTTTCGGGCTTTTGAAAGATGGCTACTTCAAATCTTCAATCGAAGCTCCAAAGTTGATGTGCAATACATTTCCGTTGGATAATACCAATGCCGGAACAGATTGCACACCTGCTTCTTCTGCATCCTTTACTTTGGCTTTATCTTCTCCCAAATGAATTACTTCTACCTGGTTCTCTGGAATGAAACTTAAAATATCCTGTTCTGCACTTACACATACAGGGCAACCTGCGTGATAAAAAATTGCTTTTGTCATTTTACTTTGTTTTTAGCTATTTAATTTTGATAAACTTCGTTTTCTATGGCGGAAAGGATGCGATCCAGTTCCGCTATTTCATTTTGACTAAGTGGTTGAATGGGACTTTTAAAGCCTCCACCGCCTACACCCAACAAATCCAGACCTGCTTTAATAGAACGTGGCAATCCTTTGGCTACAATGAATTTCAACAGATCAACTTGTTTGTAGAATACGGTTCTCGCTTTTTCCAGATCATTTTCCTGTATGGCATCATAGAGTGCCGAATTCAGCTCAGGTATCAGATTGGGAGCAGCTGTGCACCAGCCTCTCGCTCCGGCAGAAAATGCGGCTAATGCCAGCGGATTGGAGCCGTTGAAAAATGCAACCTCTTCGCCCAATTCCTTTCTCAGGTAGTGCATACGCTGAATATCGCCTGTACTTTCCTTTATCATCGTTACGTTCGGGATTTCCAGTAAACGCTTCAGCAATGCAGGTGACATATCCACACCTCCTGTAGCCGGATTGTTGTACGCCATAATAGGAATAGCAATTTTGGAGGCTACTGTATCATAGTGTTTCACAATTTCATCATCGGTTAGTTTCCAATAACTCATCGGGATGATCATTACGGCTGTAGCACCTGCTTTTTCAGCAGATTTTGCGTGATAAACGGTTCGCTCGGTTGTAAGGTTTGAAACGCCTACCAATGTCGGTACTCTTCCTGCCACCTGTTGCATCGTTGCCTCGGTGATGGTCTCTTTTTCGGTATCATTCAGGTAAGGCATTACACCTGTACTTCCAAGCGGGGCAATACCGTGGGCACCGGTGGCGACCAATCGTTCCACTTGTTTTTTGAATAAGGGAATATCTATCTGCTCATTGTTGTCAAAGGGTGTAATCGGATAGGCAATCACACCTTTAAATGGTACGTTATTCATTTTGTAATCTTATTTTAAAGGTTAAAAATCTCTGCCCTCTTCCTCACGTAACGCTACGCCAAGGTTTTGAAGCTGCGGAGCATTTTCGCAAGCGATGTATTTGGCCGGTTCGCTGTCGCTCAAATTCTGGTGCTGATGCCATGCCCAGGACGGAATATAAACTGCATCACCCGCTTCCCATTCTACGATTTCATCTTCTACTTTTGTCCAGCCCTTACCTTCGAGTACATACAAAACAGTTTCATAGGTGTGGCGGTGCAGGTGTGTTTTTTGTCCGGGCAATAAACCACCGATGGTCATACTTACATTTTTACTCGGCAGGTCAACGAAGAACACTGGGTGTTTTCTTTCCTCCGAAAACTGGTTGTGTACACCTGCATTTTCAACGTTCTTGTGAATAACGTGAGAAGGCTTTACGTAGGTTGGCCTGGCAAAGGTCTGATGAAAATCTTTTGAGCTAAATTGCTTTTGCTCAACGTGGATTGATTTCTTTACGGCTTCTGCTGTTTCTAATTTTGACATAACTGATTTTTTATAGTTCTGTTGCATTATTGCACTACAAAAGTATCGTATCTTTGGACTGTCATAGTGATACAGTTTTTATAAAAATAGATAGTCCAGATGTTACGAGATTGGAAGTTTGAAATACAGTTAGATGAAAAATCAGATAAAGCCATTTATCTGCAAATTGCCGATGCCCTTATAAAAGATATCCACTCGGGTAGGCTAAAGACCGGAGACGCTTTACCAGGGAGCAGAAATCTTGCCCAACTTTTAAAAGTCAATCGGAACACGGTTGTAGAAGCCCTTAATGTCTTGCTGATTGAAGGTTGGCTGGTTTCCACAGAAAGGCGGGGTACGTTTGTTGCCGATACATTACCCGGTTTTAAAGAAGTGCAATATAACCAGCACATACCTGCGAGCTCAGATAGTATAAAGAGTAAGCATTATTATTTACAGTTTGACGACGGGCATCCAGACAGTAAAATTGCACCTATTACGGAACTGGCAAGGGCTTACCGTCAAATTTTCAACCAAAAAGCAAAATGGCAGATGATGGGTTATGGCAATGAATATGGTGATCTTGAATTTCGAAAAGCCATTGTTCAAATGCTCAATCATCAAAGAGGGATGCAGATAAACGAACAAAATATCTGTATCACTCGGGGGAGTCAAATGGCCATGTATCTGACCGCTCAATGTCTGTTTACCAAAGGGGATTATGTGATGATAGAGAACCCGGGATACAAACCCGCATGGAAAGCATTTGAATATGCAGGGGCAAAACTGTTACCTGTAAGTGTGGACAAGGACGGATTGCTGATCGACGATGTGATAACTTATCTAAAATCCGGTAAAAAAATAAAGGCAATTTATGTTACACCTCATCATCAATATCCAACTACAGTAACATTGAGCCTAAAAAGAAGACTGGAACTGATAAAACTTTCCAACAAATACAGTTTCACGATTATAGAAGATGATTACGATAATGAGTTTCATTTCGGGTATCGCCCAGTATTGCCTTTGTCGAGCTTTACAGAACTAAAAAACTACGTTTACATTGGAACAATGAGCAAAGTGGTTGCACCTGCTCTACGTATCGGCTATTTGGCAAGCAACGACATCACTTTGATTGAAAAGGTAGGCAGTTTACGAAAAATTATTGATGTACAGGGCGATAGCATCATGGAACAGGCTGTTTTGCAACTGATTAAAGACGGCATAATTAAAAGACATATCAAAAAAGCAACAAATTACTATAGAGCCAAAAGAGATTTGGCAACTAACCTGCTGAAAAAACACCTTAAAGACAAAGCTACATATACCATTCCGGAAGGCGGTTTGGCATTTTGGGTTGTTCCTAATAAGAAAATGGATTGGCTACAGATTTCCAAGAAACTAGAAAATAAGGGCATTAAAATCATTTCGCCCGATACGTATAGCTTTAATGAGTGTATAAACGGTATTAGATTGGGCTATGGCTCGCTTTCTGAAAAGGATTTGGAAGAAGGGATTATGGCATTAGCAAAAATGCTATGATCTTCAGATTGGATTATCAAGATTGATTAGCATTACTTATCATTCCACGGCTGGGCAGATGTTAAGTCTTTGGATTTCCATTCTTCCAAAATGGTCATTGCACTTTTATCGGGAACGTATAAGAAATTAATCTTACGTTCGTTGGCATTTTTTCGCAATTCATCAAATATAAAAGTGTCATCAAATCCAACTTTAGAAGCATCCGCATTGGTATTTGCGTAATACACTTTATTGATTTTTGCCCAATAAATAGCACCTAAACACATAGGGCAGGGCTCTAGCGTAGTGTACATTTGACATTCAGACAATTGAAGATTATTGATGTTCCTGCAAGCTCTTTCAATAGCAACCATTTCGCCGTGTGATGTAGGATTGACCCGCTCAAATATTTCATTATGTCCCTCTCCGATAATTTCGCCATTTCTGACAATCACGCAACCAATAGGAAGCCCTTTACCACTTTCGTATGCAATTTCTGAAAGCTCAATTGCTTTCAACATAAATTTAGGGTTATAGTCTGAGTCGATTTTTTCATTCATTGTTTCATCATTTGAATGGCAAATTTATTCAATCTATCCGGTTAATCTATATATTTATCAACGCTATTATCATTTAAAACTATCCTTGCGGTATCAAATGCTGTAAATCAGGATCGTTCTTGATACGCTCTAATTCATTTTTGACAATGTTCAGGATATCTGATTTTATCTGTTTGTAGTTACCCTCAATTTCCTGTTTCATCTTATCCTCGCCCTGCTCATTTACAAAAGATAGGATTTGCGGTATCTGCTGATAGGCTTTGGTTTCAGCTGCTACCTTTTCGTTATCCACTACGATTTCAGCGTGGAAAATCTTCTGTTCGATGCGTTCATCAAAATTATCTGATACAGAACCGACAAACATACCCTGTGTCAATGTTGAGATTTTGGAAGCCGGAATAAGGCTGTCTAACTGTGTGGAGATAGATGTAGATTTATCGTTGCGGTTAATGGTCATACTTTGGCGTTTCTGCAACACTTTACCAAAGCGTTCCGAAAGGTTTTTTGCCGTTTCTCCAACTACTTGACCACTGAATATATTGCCGACGGTATTTTGTATTACCTTACTCTCTTTGTCGCCGTAATCCCTTGTTAATTGCGAAAAGTCCTGAAAACCCAAGCATACAGCCACCTTATTACTTCTCGCCGTTGCGATAAGGTTGTCCAGTCCCCTGAAATAAATCGTAGGTAACTCATCTATGATAACAGAACTCTTTAGCTGTCCCGTTTTATTAATCAGTTTTACAATCCTTGAATTGTATAAGCCTAAAGCTGCGGAATAGATATTTTGACGGTCGGGGTTATTACCCACACATAATATTTTTGGTTCTTTGGGATTGTTGATGTCCAGCGAAAAATCATCACCTGTCATTACCCAATACAATTGTGGGCTAATCATTCTTGATAAAGGAATCTTAGCCGATGCAATTTGTCCTTGCAATTGGTCTTGTGCTCCACTTTTCCACGCATCCATAAATGGTGAAAGATAATTTTCCAAATCAGGATATGAAGTAAGAATAGTGAACACATCCGAATATTTCTTGTTCAGTAATTCAATGGCGTGTGGAAAAGTGCAATATTTACCATCGTTATAAATTTTGAGATACCAAATAATGGCTGCTAATAATATAATCGGACTTTCCACAAAGAAATCGCCCTGCTTTTGTATCCAGCTTCGGTTGAGGTTCAGCATAATTGTATATGCCGCTTCGTAAGCATCTGATATGTCCGTCATAAAATCGGGATTGAGTGGATTACATCGATGGCTCTTTCTTGGGTCATCAAAATTTATCACGTAAAATTTAGGTTTAACTTTGTACTTATTCTGATGCTTCAACAAATGATTGTAGGCAATTGTAGAAAGGTCATCAAACTTAAAATCGTAGATGTACATCGAAAAACCCTTTTCGATTTGTTGCTTGATGTAATTGTTTATAATGGCATAGGATTTTCCAGAACCTGGTGTTCCTAGAACAATGGTTGCCCGAAAAGGATTGACGATGTTAATCCAGCCATCATTCCATTTGTTTTTGTAATAAAACTTGGTGGGGAGATTGACAGAATATTCGTTTTTCATCAATTTAGTTTCCTGTTGGAAGCTCTCATTTTCATTATTGAAAACATCATCCATCAGATTGGTTCGAAGCAAACGGCTCATCCAAACGCCAGCTACCATCAAAGCGATGTAGCCCAAACCCGTGGTAAGAATGTAAAGAAATGTAGCTGTGTTGAGTGATAATTTTAGGAAAATTGCGTTTAGGAAAAATAGAACAAAACCAATTGCCAATGCCACATAAATTTTTGCCCAAGTTACTTTTTCATTCTTAACGCCTTTGCTTCCCAAACAGCTCAATGCCAGCAATACCAATGCGAATACTTTGGTGTAAAGCGGATGATAAAACAAACCTGCCTTCCGTTGGAAATTGCCTAATATTTTGTTGATAATTTCTAATGTCCAACCACGTTCTATAAAAAAACCATAGCAGAACCAATAAAGATGCATCAGTACCAAAAGAATACTGACTGCCCGCATAAAAGCCATAATCTTGGCAAGTCCTCTTAAATCATCTTCTCCCTGCATTATTTTAATTTTTAATGTTCGGGCGTGAATTTAAAGGCTCAAAAGAGAGGCTATAAAAATGTGGCAGTCAATGGCTGTACGTGGTCGTAATTGGCTGAATACGCTAGGTATGTTTCAGAACTAGCTAAGGTAGTTATAATAAATATATAGCTTATGATGTTACACAAAAAAACGGTCTTCATCAGTGCTGTGTGCCAACGGAGCAGTGGCGATAAGTCTTAATTTTTCATTAGAATTATTTTCAAGTTTATGAACCTGATTGGCTTCAATAGAAAAACTATCCCCATCCATAACCTTTATTTGATGTTCCCAAATCAATTGCTCATTAGTTATATGTCCTAAATGGATAACCCCTTCACCTGAAAGTATAAAATATGTTTCGATACCAACCTTATGATAATGAGCTGGAATAATTTGAATTGGAGCTAACTCTATGGCAAAAACAGACGTGCCCTCGTCTCCCGTAAGTCGTATTAATTTTACACCAATATTTTGGTCACTTTGGATAGTGTTTAACACATTAATATTATTAACTTTCATCTTAAATATGCTTGATAGTTTGTATTGCTCCGTTTCCGAAAGACCAGTTTTCTTTTCCTTCTATCTCCGTTAAGAGAATGATTACTTCATTTTGCGGAATGTCTGTTCTTGATTTTATTTTATCCGTTATGGCTTTGTATAGAAATTGCTTTTGTTCTGTATTTCGACCTTTTGCTGCAAAAATTTGGATATAGACAATTTTTGAGGAGTGCTTAATTCCCAAATATTCTTTTGGATATTTTAAGTGATTGTAATCCAGACTTTCTATAATGTGGAAATAATCATCTTTAGGAATGCGAAAGTTTTCCATCAATGCCTTATGAATTGATGAAGAAATAAGGTCAATTGTTTCCTGTTGGTAGGTGTTGGAAAGTGATATTCGTACAAGTGGCATAATGTAATAATTTTAATATGCCACAAAGCTCCAAAAACGAGTTTACTTTTTATCTTGATGTAGGTCAAGACTTTTTAATCGAGACAATGTTTCCGGACGAATCTTAAGATAGGAAGCTATCAGATGCTGTGGAAAATCTTGTTCAATATTTGTGCGAACATTGATCAATTCCCGATAACGCTGTTTAGCTTTTAATCTCACCAATGATGTTTCTTTAAAGCACTTGTTGATAAAAAGTTCTTCAATGATATTTTTAAATAACAACAAAAATTCATGCTCAAAAATCAGTTCATTATATTGTTCTTTATCTACAACGTAAATAATGGCATCAGAATAAACCTTAATGAAAGCGGGAGATGGAATTCCAATTGAAAAGCTTCGGTATGATGTAATAATTGCATTTGAACTATACAACTCATTGACAATAAAATTCCCATCCGCATCTTCAAAATAGGAATAAAGAGTACCACTTTCTACAATCCCTAGTAGATCACAAAGCTGATTTTCACATACAAAAAAATCTTTCTTTTTAAGCTCTAGTTTACGAGCTACTTTCTTGAATAGACTTATATTTTCACCTGAAAGCATATATAAAACATTATAAAATATGTAGTAAATTTACGAAAATTATAATACTATTGATTCATATAATGGTCCATTATCTAATGTAATTTTCACTTACGGTTTTCGACTATGCCTACGTTTAACACACTTTTTGATTTTGGACTAAAATATTATCTTGACATTTTCATCTGAAGTAAGTAAAAAAATAGTAATAATATACATTATAGAGATGATGATATCCCTGACATGCTATATTTTCAGTAAGTCCTTATAATCACTCACCTGTCTTGCGTTTACGTTTTTTCTTCTTTATTTTGTTGGCAAAATCGAGTTCCTCGTAATCTTCTCTAAGCACATCAGGCAATAACCCTCCCAAAGCCTCAATCAAACCGTCTTCGTGTTTTTCAGAAGTATTCAGGAAGTCGAACAAATTATGTGGTTTTTCCGCAGGAATATCTGTATTATTTGATGTGGATATTTTTGGAGGTTGTACGACAGGTTCTTTAATCTCCGGTTTGATGTTATTGTTCCAATAATCATTAAAGGTGTTGGCAGAAAGTTCGTTGCCTAAGCGTGAACCATTCCAAACCGTTTTAGAATTGTGGTCTATAAAAGTTATTCCGTAAATACGCCCTGTGTCATTTCTACGCACTACTACATTAATACCCTGTTCACTCAACTGCTTTTTAAAAGCTTGTTCATTGTTTGTGGATTGCAGGACAACGGTAACGGCAGCTCTAATGGTTGGTTTTGTCGGGTGGTCTTTTAAAGCTTCTTTGCTTTTTGCAAAATGCAATTTCACAGCTGGAAGCCCTGCGTTTTTTCCGAATAAGGAAGCCTTGAATGGATGTCCGGCTCTTTCGCTTTTCTCATTTAACGGGATGTATAATAAACCCTGTCGTAGCTGTCCCCGCAATTCGCCTGCCACTTTTTCGGTGGTAATATTAAACAACGAAAGCAAGGCGTTGTATTCTCCCAAAGTTTGGTATTGATAATAATTAGGCAAGTGGCGGACAACCGAACCGATTTGGCTTTTTACATCTCCAGCACGATAGTCTACCGGACGAAAAATCTTGTCGTTCTGCTTCTGTTCTTTATCCGTTGCAGGTATCAAACCGTATTTGCTTTCGAGTTCACGGCAAATATTCATCGACCGCAATTTCTCGAATTTGTCCGAAATCTTTTTGCCTTCTTCGTCCACACAAACTGAAACGATATGGATATGACTGCGGTCAATATCGGTATGTTTGAATACTACAAAAGGCTGTTCGCTGTAACCCATTTCCCGCATATATTCTTCCGCCATTTCCCTGAATTTATCATCACGTACCTTGTCATTCGGGTCGGGATTGAGCGAAATATGTAAAGTATGTTTCTCGGTATTTCGGTTAGCTATTAGATAAGGTGCAAATGATTGGGCTAATTTTGCCACGGAATAATGGCCGCTCGGTGTTTCAATTATCTTATTGGTAAACAGAATTTTTCCGTTTTCCTTTTCAACTTTAAGATTATTGTAAGCCAATGCACCGTATAAATTACTGCTTCTTCCAATTTTTGCTATCATTTTTAGACCTATTTTTTCAGATGTTTTGCTTCAAATTCTTCGATTAGCTGAATGATTTTTTGACATAATAATACCATTTCAATCGTATGTTTTTCCAATTTATAGAGGTAGGCTGAAGCTTTTTTCTCTGAAAAATTCTTGTACAATAGCTTTACAACTTGATTATAATTTACACCGACCGAACGGAATTGACTGTGAAACGAAGTCAATCGCATATAAAAATCAACTGTTCCTTTATCAATTTGAATGGTCTTTATCGTTTTTTCAAAGATGCAGGATGTTATAAAATGTGCCTTTACAAGCATTCCCGATTGGTCAAAGAGCGAAAGAAATCGGTTGTGCTCTTCCTCATTAAGGGAAATTGTATATCTAATCTTTGCCGGATCTTCTTTAGGTCGGCGTCCGGTCTTTTTTAATTGTTTTTTGTTGTTCTCGTTCATCACAAATCCATTTTAATCTATACAAAACCCTGACTTCGGAAGGCGTTTTTCAGCCCCCGGCAGGGCAAGTTGTTTTGAGCATCGGAAATCATTCCGAGATGCTCAAAACACAACTTGCCGTGTTCCGGTGAACACAAAAATCCGCCCTGCGGGACGGATTGGATGTAACAGGGAAAAACGGCTTGTTGCCGTTACCGTTACCTCCCAATATGTCAAAAGTCCTTTGCATAAATCCATTAATAAAAATCACAATACAAAGTAAAGCCCTGTTCCCGATAGCGTTGCACTGTGCCACAGAGCCAAACAGTGCCTCTGACCGCCAAACAATGCCACAGGCATACAATCGAATGAAATTGATTGGTTCTTTGCTCTTGAATGATGGCAGGAAGACAGGCAGCCCGTGCTTCAGGAAGAGCAGACAGCACGCATTCAGAAACGCAGGCAATCCTGCCTGCCTGATTGCAGGAATGCAAGAAAGCAAGAAAGCAAGAAAGCAAGATTGTACGACTGCCGGAAAGCGTGAACACTTGCTATCCAACTATACGGCTCGCCTGAATGATTGGTTGATTGACGGAATGAAAGAATGACGGCAAGCCTGCCTGATAAGCTACCGGAATGATTGCAGGGCTGCTGTACTGCAAGGAAGCAGGCAATCAGGTAGGAACGTAGGCAACCCTGATAGCTTTCCTGAATGAAAGTGTGAAATCAGAACGGCTTTCCGGAACGCCTGCAAGACTGAAAACAAAATTATGTACACTTTAAATTTTTAAAATATGGACACAAAAAAGAAACCTCTGTTTATCGCCTTTTCTTCTCAAAAAGGCGGTGTTGGCAAAAGCACATTTACCACGCTTGTGGCAAGTACGATGCACTATCGGTTGGGCTACAACGTAGCCGTATTTGATGCGGATTTTCCGCAGCATAGTTTAATGAAAATGAAAGCCCGTGATTTGGCAATGGTAATGGAAAACGAGGCTTTGAAAAAATTGGCGTACAAGCAATTTACCACTATCAACAAAAAAGCCTATCCGATAACACAGCATAAAGCAGATAGCGTATTGGATGCTGCACACGAATTTGTAACGGCTTCTGCCGTTCCGATCGATGTGGTGTTTTTTGACCTGCCCGGAACTGTGAACACGCCCGGCATTCTCAAAGCACTGGCAGGAATGCACCATATTTTCACCCCTATCACAGCAGACCGTGTAGTAATGGAAAGTACGCTCATCTTCACCCAGCTTTTACAGGACGTGATTATGAAAAAGAGCGAAACTTCCATACAGACCATTAACCTGTTTTGGAACCAGGTGGACGGCAGGGAAAGCACTCCCTTATATGACGTTTACAATCAGCTTATTGAGCAGCTGGGATTAAGCCTGATGCAGAGCCAAGTGAAGAACAGTACCCGCTTTCGCAAAGAAAGCGAAGCCGACAGTAAAACGGTTTTCCGTTCTACCGTAATGCCACCCGATGAACGTTTAATGAAAGCCTGCCAGTTAGACCTGTTCATCAATGAATTTTTAAAAATCGTTCAATTATAGCCTTATGGAAAAAGATAATAAAAGGAAAGTCACGCCAGACATCAACGAAGAGTTGATGATGAACTTGATGGTGGACGGAGTTAAAAAGGACGGTTTGCAATTACCTACCGAAGAGCCGGAAAAGAAGGCGACTAAAGATGAGGTAAAGCAGGATGATTTATCAAAAAGCAAACCTGTACAAAGGGAACGTAACCGCACCAAGAAAAATCTTGACGGCAGTTACGGCGAACATTTTTTGAAAACGCACTCGATGACAAAGCGGGGCGATAAAAGCATTTATATCCGACAGGAACACCACGAACGCTTATCCCGTATTGTACAAGTCATTGGTAAAGATGAGATACCTCTGTATGCCTACCTTGACAATATACTGGAACATCATTTTGAACTATTTGAGAAAGCCATTACCGATGATTTCAACGAAAAGTTTAAACCAATTTTTTAAAGCGTTTGATTATGGAAATAGTAATTGTGATTTGCCTGCTCATCGTCATTGTCCTGCTTTTGCAGGATAAGATTGTCATTTATAAAAGGCCGGGACAAAAGCCGAGGCCTGAGAAAGTTAACCCGAACCTGCCCGATATTATGGGGCAACCCAAGCCAGTAAGAAGCCTTTCAGTGCCAAACATTGCCAATGAACGCCAAATAATGGAACCAGAGATAAACCCCGATAATTTAGATATAGAATACGACGAGAATGAAGCCGTCGGCATTCAAATTCCGCAGGAAGAGCTGGACGAAGTTTTTAGTAATATGCCTGATTTGGACGAAGAGGAAGAAGAATGGAACAGGTACGGAATATCCGGTGACGATAACGGTTTTGCCCAAGGGGTTACCTACGACGAACTGAGCTCCGTAGGGACATTGCTCCAAAAAGAAAATTTGGAACAGGCTCAAAAGGAAACAGCGGTAGCCATAGTTCAGAAATTACAGGGAACCGAATTATTCAGCCTACTGGAAAATTCCATTGAGAGTGCTTCCCGAAAAATTGCCGAGCTTTTGGATAGCACACTTTCGGCTGTAACGGACAACAGTTCTTCCACTTTGCGGAAAAGTGGTTTGAGTGATTTTGACATTGGGGAGTTTGTATAAGCAAGCTCCTTTCTACTTTTATAAATAAGCTTAACCAATATCGATTACATTATTGTCACCAAACCACTCTTTTGCTTTCGCTATAACTTGAGCACTCGGATTATGGTAAAAGACAGCTAAATTCTCTTTTGCTCTTGTACAGCATACATAAAAAATTTTCTGAGTCCTTTCCAAAACACTTTGGGTACCGCTATTTAAAAACAAGTATTCAAAGTTGTAATCATTCCATCGTCCATTATCAAGAATTACCAGTACATTATCGAATTCAGACCCTTTTGTTTTATGTTGGGTAGAAAACGGGGTTTGTCCTTCTAAATATTTATACAAATTTTGAAACTCACTGAATCTTACATCTTTCACCCGATTATATAAATACTCATTTTTTATTTTGAATGAATTGAGACTATCGTTATTACTAATACAAATTCCTTTATCATTGGCATCATTGATAACATCTTCAATAGTTTTATCTCCAACACTATTGCTCAACTCTTCGATATTTTCCTTTAATGTTCTTTTATCGGCTATACTTAAAATTCTATAACGATAATCTGTAGCTCTTAAAAACTCATTGAATTTCCCATTTTGATATAATGAAATGTTTGTCTGAATTTTAAACATGTGCTTGATTAAGTTATCTCGCTTTGAACCTTTCTTGTTCTCATCATCTTCGTCTTGCTTTTTGTCATCAAGCATTTGATCTTTGTTGACATACATTTTTGAAAATTCAGCATAATTTATTGATTGAGCATAATTAAATAATTCAACATTACTATCAATAAAAGCTTGCATAGTATTTGTAGGTCTAACAGTATTTAGTTCTCGCCCAGTTTTTCCCTGTTGTAGAAGACCAATAACTTCACCAAATGTATTGTCTGAAAAATCAGTGGTTATTCCTTGATCTTTTATATACTTTTTAATTCTATCCCGTAATTTTAGAATTTGATCAGCATCATAGACATCCATTAAGGCTCTAAAACCTGCTTTTCCTGCTATTAAGTTATGAGTCAAATTCAGTTCTTTAGTCTCTTTCGAATTGGTAAAATCCCAAGCTGAATTATCATTAAGATATTGCTTTACTCTTTCAATATCTCCATTACTGGAATACAAAAACAGAACGCTTCCGCCTTTTACAACACCACCAACCATATTAGGTGCGTTATCATCTTTGGAAGGAATTTGTTCAATACCATCTGTGCGGAGTTGATTAGCTAAATCTATTATTTTTTGTGGGTTTCTTCTATTCTGTTCCTTTTTAATTTCCTTAACTAAGTCATCTTCTTTACCCTTGTAATCATCCAGGTTACCAATGCCGTCATCGTATATGGATTGCATTGCATCTCCAAAGAATCCTATGATGTTTTTCTTCTTACTTTTAGTAAAATGGGATAAGAAAATATCTACCACATATTTACTGGTATCTTGATATTCATCAATAAAAATGAATTTATACTTATCCTTGACAATATCACTTAGTTTGGGATACTTCTCAAAAACATAATTGGCCACAATAAGTATTTCATCGTGAGAGATAATGCCTTCTCGAATTCTAAGAAATTCTTTATACTGTATTCCTTTTTCTAAACCATTGAAATAATCTTCCGGAACAGGATTGACTTCTTCAATATTGATATCCGTTATGTTTTCATCATTCGCTAAGGAAACTAAAGCTCCTTTAAGTTCTTTCTGAAAGTGCTTGATGTTATCCCATAAAAAATCGTGTATAGTCGAAACATTTAAATTCTTATGATTTACTCTTTCTTCGATTTCCTTTACTGCTGCATTTGTATAAGTCATACAAGCAATCTTTGCAGTAGGATTTTCTGCGATTGCCTGTCGGATGACACTGACTAAGGAATACGTTTTTCCACTACCAGCACCGCCACTTAGAAGAAAGTTTCGACCTTCATCAATACCTTTGAATATTTCCTGTACTTCCGGTTCTAAATTTTGTCTGCCTTCAACCATAATAGTCCTTTTTTGATATATTCCGGAATTTGCCAATTACTGAATTTCTCATCGCTGTGATAGAGAATGTCAAGAGCGAAATGGGTTTTCTTTTTTATGCAAGAAGCTGCTAGTTCATACGGACTGGTGGTATCATCATCAAATTCATCAATATTTTTCAATCCGTGAAATGTAGCTTTATATGTTTTAATGAAGTTTCTATTCAAATGAATAAAAGCATCCTCAAAACTTCTGGCGTGATAAGTAAGCTCTTCTTGTTGGTAGCAAATACAAACATCCGCATCACCCAATGAAATTGTTCTTTGCTCTATAGTTAAGACTTTTAGTTCATCCCAAGACGCTTTTGAGAAAAAATGAGTGAGTGCAACATTACTTGTTCCAATTCCTACATTAACTGCACAAGCCTCTATTACTGCTTCGCCCTTCTTATTTTTATTACCTATATCACCTTTAGAATCTATGTCCGTTATAATAAGGCTTTTTATACCTAAAAAATTGATGAATTTTTCGAATATTTTCGAATATGCTCCAACCTCAATAATAGATATGTTTTGAGATAATAATGATAGAAATTTATCTTTAATACCTTCAACCTTTAAACGAGCCTCTTCTTCAATATCGACCTTTCTCATAAAAGTGGGAATGAGAATTCTTTCGGTATCTCCTTCAATTAGAATTGCTTTATCTGCAAAGAATACTTCAGCTCTGCTAATAGTTAGGTATTGTTTTAAAAAATCATACTGATCTGTATTAATATTGTAATCTTCTTTTAAATCCTTGAGGTTTTTTGCCTCTACATTATTCTTTCCCCGAATCTTTAGATATTTAATATCATCGAAATCGCTGTCAGCAACTATGTGTGAGGAATGTGTCGTAATAATATATTGTAATGTTCGATTTTCTCCATCTTCTCTCTTTATACCTTCACCAAGCAACTTTTTTATGTTTTTTATGAAAACGTATTGCATCTGTGGATGTGTATGAGCTTCGGGCTCTTCGATAAAAAGCAGATTGATATCTGCAGGCTTTTTGTCCTTTTCCCGCTTAAATTCCTGAACCAGAATTTCTATTTCAAAAATCATACTTATCAGGTTCATATAACCTAATCCGTTATAATGTTCAGGCAACTTATGTTCATCGTGTGTATAAACAACGGTTGTATTACCCTCCAATAACTCCCGATGCTGTAAAGTTGAAATGATTGAGATTTCAGATTCATTTATTCTGATGCCTCCAAAATTTTTCACCTTCTCGATAACGCCATTAAACAAGCTTCCATAAATCTCTGTAAGTACTTTATCTGTTCCTGCGAGCTGATCTTTAAAATCTTCAGTAGCTTGATTTTTCTCACTACTATCTTCTTTTTTCTTATAGAGGTTTGAAGTTTGTCGGGACAGGGTTTTATCGACTTCTTTATTCGTTACATCACGCCTTGCACTTATATATTTAAAGCTTAAGATATCTTTGATACCTATTAGTTCTTTATCCAGATTAATAAAGACTTTCTCATTGACCGTCTTGGTGGTGATATTGTATTCAAATGATTTTTTTTGAATTTTAAAATAATTCCCAATATCCTTTTGTAAGAACTCTTTTAAGCCTCTTACTTCATAATCTAAACCGTTCTTTTTAGCGTTTACTTTTTTAACGGACTCATTTGCTACGAATGCTTCGACATCTGATTTTAAATTTATAAAATCAGTATAACTTAGTGTATATTCAAATCCTAATACTATTATGTTATTATCTGGATCTAAATCCATTAATATCCTACTCACATTTGAAAGATTGTCGGTTTCCTCATATTGTATGAACAATTTCATTTTTATGCCAATAGGTTCAAATTCTTCAGGAAAAGGATCTGCTTCAAACAATGCTTTTAGCTCTTTTTTAAATCCTATATTTAAATCTTCAAAAGAGAATTTGCTTTTTTCATTAATAAACTTGTCTAGTACTGATAGTATAGAAGTTTTTCCTGTATTATTTTTCCCTATAACCAACGAAAGATCTTTCTCTATATCTATTGAGAAATCCCTTAATAATCTAAAGTTCTGAACTTCAATATTGAATATTTTCACGGTGAATTAGTATAATTGATTATATCATTTTCGGTTGTTTCTTCTGTTGGATAATTTTTTCCAGATACCTCTTAAAGTGTCCACATCTGCTCTGTTAAATTTTAGTTGATTAATCAATAGTTCATTATCAATAATATCCAGCACTTCTTCAATATTTCTATTACGCATTAAAGCATCAATTTCTTCAAAATTGATCGTATGATCTTCCCTTAAAATAGGTAAGGGAAGTTCTTCTATTTCAGATGGTTCAAAAGTCAAAACGCCTCCGCCATAACTTCTTCCCATAATTTCAGAAAAAGCAAATGTCAGTGAGTTTAGATAAGATAAGGCAACTATCTCAGCATTTGCACCATTTTTGAAACGTACTCTGTGGATCGTGTCGGTAGATGATGCACCTGTATTATTTACAATCAATTTCGGATATTCCCCGACCTGGCGTAGTGCAAATGCATCTGGAGACCATAACGATGGTGTGATATACCAAAGCTTTCTAATCTTACATTTATATCCTGTATGATATTCCTTTTCTTCTCCATAAGAAATATATTCTTTAACAGCTTTGGGCTGCTTTGAATACTCTTTAGCTTCTGGTAAAAACAGATGAACAGGATAGCCTGCCGCAACATTAGCTTCAAAATCGGTTTCATCATAAACAATGCCTTTCAAGTGAGCAGACTTTCCAACAACTCTTGTAGTATATGTTTGTAATTTCCATTGAGAAACAGTTTCCTCATTCATCATAAAAAACTCATTTCTTCCCGTTACTATGCCCACATCGACATCCATCACATCAAAAGACGGATTTATCCTCTCATCAGCTTTAATACGACGTAATAATTGTATTTCATTCTCATCCAGAAAATACTTTGTCCATTTTTCAGTAGAATGATCCAGCGATTTAACTTCTATGTTTTGTATCTGATCAAGATTAAGAGCTTTAAGTTCTTTTAAATCATTTACCTCAATAACTCTTACGCCCTTATTTTCTTCCACATTTTTTTCACAAAGCAGTAATACAACCTCTTGCTGAATATCACTAAATACAAGCTTTTTAAAAGTTACTATCGTAACGCGAGAAAAGAAATTTGAAAGGAATACTCTAGTTTCAGCGGCATATTTTACCTGAAATAATTCCGCTGGAATAACCATTCCTAATTTACCGTTTGCTCGTAATTTACTTGCAGCAATAACTAGAAAAGGCACCCATATGTTAGTTAATTTGTTAGGGCGAAGTTCCATTTCTTGCATCATCTTGATAGCAAGAACGCGATGTTCTTCTGGGAAGTTTTGATAACGAATAAAGGGAGGATTTCCAATGACTACATCATATCTAGCATTTCCGTTTTTCTCTAAAATAAAATTAAAGAAGTCGTCATTCGTAATTGTATCTGAATTCAGTCCGTACTTTGCAGCTCTTGCTTTAGATTTTTCCGCCTCAACTTCTAATAGTTCTACTCCTTGGATTAAACCATATAGCTGATTATCTTGAACGCCAAGCTCT
This sequence comes from Flavobacterium sp. ARAG 55.4, assembly GCF_051846875.1. Classification (NCBI taxonomy): domain Bacteria; kingdom Pseudomonadati; phylum Bacteroidota; class Flavobacteriia; order Flavobacteriales; family Flavobacteriaceae; genus Flavobacterium; species Flavobacterium sp. ARAG 55.4. The sequence continues at coordinate 126,246 of NZ_JBPYCT010000014.1, forward strand.
TTAAATCTTTTAATTGCCGACTCTATAAAATTACCGTCACCACAACTTGGCTCTAACACTTTCTGCGTAGGATTAGTTATTGCCCATTTGCAAATAAAATCTGCAATAGGCTGTGGAGTATAGTATCCACCTCTTAATTTTTTAGAATCAATATTTTCAGTAACTTCTGTACTCATTTTAATCTTCGCTTATAATATTGTTTAACATTTCATCACTCATTACCAGGTTTATATCTTCATCTGAAATGTTATATAAAGTATTTATTTGTTGTATCAAGTTGTTAGATAAAATACCCATCTTGCGTATTAATATATTCCGCTTGGTATATATAGTTTCTTGATTAATTGCTGCCTTTGTGTGTATTAATTGTTTTACCGTTTTTACAATGTTATCGTGTTGCCGTTTTTCATCCGGATTTTCAAAATCAATTTTCCTTATGGGAAGGTTTTCAATAAATTGTTTTCCGTGAGAATAATAAGCCCCTCTGAATTCGCTTGCTCCAGACTTTACCATTGCTTCAATAACAGGATGTGCCAAAATCCCTAAAATATAAAACAGGGAATATTCAGAATTTGTAAATAACGAATAATAAGGTCCATTACCACCTCCAGTAAATTGAAGATTTTCCTGATCATATACATATCCAGGTTTAGTAGAAAGTACAGACCAAATTAGTTTTGGTGTATTATGAAATCGGGTTAAACTTTGTGATCGTCCAAACTGATACCATTTGGGTTCCTTGCTTCCGTTAATACTTCTTTTAGAAAGCGTTGTTTTAAATATATTTAAGTAAGCCCAGGTAAGGGGATAGTTTTGTTCAAAATATTCTTCTGTAAAAACTTCAGCTTTTCCGCCTAAAATTGTATATGGAAATATCATTTTTGCATTGTGTTCAACCGTGTCAAACAAACCAAACGATAAATCGTAGAGACAAGGTTTACAAATATCCTTTTCTACTTCGTACTGTATTCCTTTAGATTCAAAAATATAGGTACTTTCTGTTTCAGCTATAGGTTGAAATATATATGTTTTATCAGCACTGGTCTGTAACCCAACAGCAATTTCAGCAATAGAATGAAGAGCAATTACATTACCACTTCCAATTTTTTCAAATACCGATTCTGTTGGTTTTGAAACAAATACCCAAGGTAATGACTGATATTTATTACTCAGATAATTGTCGTAATGTATAGCATCAACAGATAAATCCGATGTTATTCTTCTGATTCGTTTAAAATAAAATTCTTCTCTTTCCTTTTTATCTAATATTAAGATGGCCGTATAAGTACTTCTATTCGGAAATACTTGTGTTACTCCGAAATGAAGAATCTTAAATAATGAAGCACTTGTAGTAATAAAGCTTCTTAGAGATTTTCCACCTTTTACAATAAAGAATTTATGAGGAACAATATAACCCAATACTCCATTATCATTTATGAGGCTAATTGCTCGCTGAATAAACAAATAGTATTTATCAAAAGCTTCGGAAGTAGCTACTGTATATCCGGAGATATCGCTCTGGAAATAATCAATTTCTTCTATTGAATATTTGACTATATTTTGAATTCTGACATAAGGAGGATTTCCTACTAGAGCATCAAAACCATTAGTTTCAGTTAAAAAAGGAAACTCTTCTAACCAATTGAAAGGTTTTAGTTTAAAAAGAAGCTCGTCATTCTCTATTGCCTCAGGATTAAATTCAAAATAAGTGTCATCAACTAATGAATTACCGCATTTGATGTTATCTTCCAAATTCGGTAAAACCTTTTGTTTGTATTTGACTAAAAAATTATCAATAGAACCAGCATTTTCATTTTCTAGTAGCTTAAGTAGTAAACTAAATTTAGTTACTTCAATAGCATACGGATTTATATCAACACCAAAAATATTAGACGTTATAATTTGGTGTTTCGCCTGTAGAGTGAGGTGGTATGTACCATCAAAAGATTGATAAATGATTTCATCATTGTGTACGCCTTGAGAGACTAAGCCCACAATATTTCTTTCAATCAAATAGTCATAAACTGAAATCAAAAATGTTCCAGAGCCACAACAGATATCTGCTATTTTCAACAACTGGATCTCGTCTAAAGATTTATCATTAACTAATGAAGACAATGTTTCTTCAATAATAGTTTTTACTACCAACTTGGGTGTGGGTACTACTCCGTTAGAAGCTGCAACTTCTGGTTCTTCAATTATAAAAACTTGGTTTTCTTCACCTATAAAGATTTTACTGCCTAAATATCTTTCATATATCTGACTAAGAATTGCAGGATCTACTATAGAAAAGTCATAAGGACTTTGAGGATAATAAAGCTCGTTGAAAATTTGAATGAGAATTTCTGAATTGAGATTTATTTTTAGAGAAAAAACATCTTCAATAAAATCGAAAAGCCCCGAATTATATTTCTTATCAGAAACAATAAATAAGGTCTTTAATTCATCATAACTCTTGATTTTTTTTAAAGTCTCAAACTTCTCTATTTCTCTATCTTCACAAATTCGGAGAAAAACAATTCGATTAAGTAATCGTTGTATTAAAAAGTTGATCTCCTCATTATTGATTTCGGGGTTATTAGCAACAACATCTTTTGCGAGACTTTCTCGCCAATGCTCAATTTGTCTTAAAAATTCATCATCAAAAGTTGTTGTTTCTTTTTCAGTAAGTGAGAAATATTCATCAATATATCCATTTGCAATTGACTCAAAAGATAAAAGGTCATAGAGTTCATCAAAGAATTTTTCAAATTCCAAGAACTGAAATACCTTATATCTTGCAATACTTACGGCATCCTTGACACTTGGTTTATAGCGACAGTCATATACTATAAGTGTTTCAAAATTTGTTAGAATAGAAATACCTAAGTTAGCATTCCAACCATATCTTCGAGTTTGAAAAGCGGATTTATTATCTTTAATTAAATCTATTGAGGCTTTCTTTGCCTCAAGAAACACCTTTCTTATTCCTTGAACCCTAAGGGTATAATCAGGATTTTTCTTTGTGATTACATCTTCATCGTCAACATCAATACTCTCTTCTTGAATAATATCACGAAGAAACTGAGATTTTCCTTTCTCATTATCGACATCCCATCCAAAAGTTTTTAAGAGTGGATTAAGAAAATCTATACGAAGTTGAGCCTCTTTATACTTCTCTGTTTTGTAAACAGCATATTCTTTACTGAAAGCCAATATTAATACTTTCAATTGTTCTAAACTCTCTTGCTTATTTCGAGTAACTACATATGCCATTCTTACTAACTTTTGTTTTTTGTTGCTTTTAAGTATTTAACTCTTTCTTCCGCCAATTTTAAAGCTTTTTCTCCCAGATCTTCATCTTGAATTTCATATAGAATTTTGTCGCTTAGGAATGAAACCATAAGTTCATCTGCGTTACAGTGATATATTTCGGCAAGCTTAAGTATTATCTCCTTTGTTATTTTTCGTTCCCCACGTTCCATTTTACTTAAAATGGCAACATCAATATCCAGTAAGGCTGCAACTTTCCGTAGAGGTAGTTCCCTTTCTTCTCGGATGTGTCTTAATTTTTCTCCTATTGTTTCTGTTGACATAACTTCCGTTGACATAATGTGTCAAATTTATGCAAATATTTCATAGTAATCCAAATTGCGGAAAAAGTTTATTATGAATAATTCAAATTAAACCAATAAAGCCACTCACAGCCAAACAATTCCGCTGACTGCCACTTTGCTATAACGCCTCTTTTTCCATAAGACATTTGTCCCGAAAGCTCGCAAGGTGCGGGATAAACAGTAACAAATTAATGTGTTTCAATTATGGAAAAACAGAGAAAAAAAGTTTTGCTGGCAGCCGTGGCAATGCTGTCAGGAATTGGTGCGTTCGCACAGGGAAACGGCTCGGCAGGTATCAACGAGGCTACCCAAATGGTAACAAGTTATTTCGACCCCGCAACGCAATTAATCTACGCCATCGGTGCTGTCGTCGGGTTAATCGGGGGCGTTAAGGTGTACAACAAATTCAGTTCCGGCGACCCTGACACGAGCAAGACCGCAGCTTCGTGGTTTGGTGCGTGTATCTTCTTGATTGTTGCCGCTACTATCCTGCGTTCATTCTTCCTTTAATCCGTTGTCTTATGAATTACAATATCAACAAAGGCATCGGCAGGACGGTGGAATTTAAAGGGCTGAAAGCACAATACCTGTTCATTTTCGCAGGTGGGCTGCTCGGTACGCTTATCCTCGTGATGATACTGTATATGGCAGGCGTAAACTCTTACATCTGCCTGTTCCTCGGAGCAGGCGGTGCTTCGCTCATTATATGGCAGACCTTTTCGCTGAACAGGAAGTACGGCGAACACGGGCTAATGAAAATTGCCGCCAATAAAAGGCATCCCCGCTACATCATCTGCCGCAAGCCTGTACACCGCTATTTAAAATTCACACCTAAACAGAATGCCGTATGAGAAATGTAGCAAAGACCACCACACTGGAAAACAAATTTCCTTTGTTGGCAGTAGAGAACAACTGCATCTTATCCAAAGATGCGGACATTACCGCCTGTTTTGAAGTGCGCTTGCCGGAACTGTTTACGGTTGCTTCTGCGGAATATGAAGCCATACACTCCGCCTGGCACAAGGCAATTAAAACCCTCCCTGATTTTACGGTCATTCACAAACAGGATTGGTACATCAAGGAAAGCTATGCACCCGATTTGGCAATAGAAGACCAGAGTTTTTTATCGAAGTCTTATCAACGTCATTTCAACGAGCGACCGTTCCTGAACCATTATTGTTACCTGTTCCTTACGAAGACCACAAAGGAAAGAATGCGGATGCAAAGCAACTTCAGTTCGCTTTGCAAAGGTACGCTGATACCAAAGGAAATCAGGAACAAAGAAACGATACACCGCTTTATGGAAGCGGTGGCGCAGTTTGAGCGTATCGTGAACGATAGCGGCTTTGTAAACCTGAAACGACTGACCGAAGATGAAATCATCGGCACGGAAGATACACAGGGATTACTGGAACAGTACCTCACGTTATCGAGGGGAGCAGGAACACCAATGCAGGACATCGCACTCGGAAACGAAGAGGTGCGCATCGGCAACAAAAGGTTAAGCCTACACACACTTTCCGATACGGATGACCTGCCCGGAACGGTATCGGCAGATACCCCTTTTGAAAAGCTATCTACCGACCGTAGCGATTGCCGCCTGTCATTCGCCGCACCTGTGGGCTTGCTGTTAAGCTGCAACCACATTTACAATCAGTACATTTTCTTGGATAACAGCGAAGACAACCTGCAAAAGTTTGAGAAGTCTGCAAGGAATATGCACTCACTGGCAAGGCACAGCCGTGCCAACCAAATCAACAAAGAGTGGATAGAAAAGTACCTGAACGAAGCCCACAGCTTCGGGCTTTCTTCAATCCGTGCGCACTTCAACATTATGGCGTGGTCGGAAGACCCTGCGGAACTGAAGCAGTTAAAGAACGATTGCGGCAGTGCATTGGCACTGATGGAGTGTAAGCCTCGGCACAACACGACGGACGTAGCCACATTGTATTGGGCAGGAATGCCGGGCAATGCGGGCGACTTCCCCAGTGAGGAAAGTTTTTACACTTTTATTGAGCCTGCATTGTGCTTCTTCACGGAAGAAACCAACTACCACAATTCGCCCTCGCCGTTCGGTATCAAGATGGCTGACAGGCTTACAGGAAAACCTATCCATTTGGATATTTCCGACCTGCCTATGAAGCGTGGTATCATCACGAACCGGAACAAGTTCATACTTGGTCCGTCGGGTTCGGGTAAGTCGTTCTTCACAAACCATATGGTACGGCAGTATTATGAACAGGGCGCACACGTACTGCTCGTAGATACGGGTAACTCTTATCAGGGCTTATGCGAACTCATCAAAGGAAAGACCAAAGGCGAAGACGGTGTTTACTTCACTTATACCGAAGATAACCCGATTGCCTTTAACCCTTTCTATACCGATGATGGCGTGTTCGACATTGAAAAGCGGGAAAGTATCAAAACCTTGATACAGACCTTATGGAAACGTGACGATGAGCCGCCAACCCGTTCTGAAGAAGTTGCCCTTTCCAATGCGGTAAGCGGTTATATCGAGCGTATCAAACAGCAAGATGTTTACCCGTCATTCAACGGTTTCTATGAGTATGTAAAAGGCGATTACCGCAAGGTACTGGAAGAAAAGCAGGTCAGGGAAAAAGACTTTGACATTGCCAACTTCCTAAACGTACTCGAACCCTATTACAAAGGTGGCGAATATGATTACCTGCTGAACTCCAACAAGCAGTTAGACCTGCTTTCCAAACGCTTTATCGTGTTTGAAATTGATGCGATTAAAGACCACAAAATTCTCTTTCCCATTGTGACCATCATCATTATGGAGGTGTTCATCAACAAGATGCGCCGATTGAAAGGTATTCGCAAGCTCATCTTAATTGAGGAGGCTTGGAAAGCGATTGCCAAAGAGGGAATGGCGGAATACATCAAGTATTTGTTTAAGACCGTCCGCAAATTTTTCGGAGAAGCGATTGTCGTAACGCAAGAGGTCGATGATATTATCCAGTCGCCCATTGTCAAGGAAAGTATCATCAACAACTCCGACTGCAAAATCCTGCTTGACCAACGCAAGTATATGAACAAGTTTGATGACATACAGGCGATGTTGGGGCTTACTGACAAAGAGAAAGGGCAGGTACTTTCCATCAATATGAACAACGATGCAAGCCGACTTTACAAAGAGGTTTGGATTGGCTTAGGTGGTACGCACTCGGCAGTCTATGCCACCGAAGTTAGTTTGGAGGAATACCTCGCCTACACGACAGAAGAAACCGAAAAAATGGAAGTAATGCAGCTTGCTTCCCAACTGGACGGCAATGTGGAACTCGCCATTAAGCATATCGCAATGCAAAGGCGGGACAATTCAAATCAATAGTCATTAACAATTTAAAAATTCAGAAACAATGAAAAAAGTATTGTATCTGGTGTGTACGGCACTGATGCTCGCCGTAGCACCGTCAGCAAAAGCCCAGTGGGTTGTAACCGACCCGGCTAATTTGGCTTCGGGCATTATCAACTCTGCAAACGAAATCGTGCAGACTTCTTCCACCGTAAGCAACGTGATAAAGAACTTCAACGAAGTGAAGAAAGTGTACGACCAGGGCAAGGAATACTACGACAAGCTGAAAGCTATCAACAACCTTGTGAAAGATGCCCGTAAGGTGCAGCAAACAGTATTGTTGGTAGGCGATGTTTCCGAAATGTACGTGCAGAATTTTGGCAAGATGATGAACGACCCAAATTTTACCCCACAGGAATTGGTCGCTATCGGCAACGGTTATTCGGCACTGCTCAATGAAAGTACCGAACTGCTGAAAGAACTGAAGCAAATTATTACCTCTTCAAGCCTTTCGCTCAATGACAAGGAGCGTATGGATGTGATTGACCGTGTGTACAAAGAGGTAAAGGAGTACCACAGCCTGGTGCGCTACTATACTAACAAGAACATTTCTGTAAGCTACCTGAGAGCGAAAAAGAAAAACGATGCCAAAAGAGTGCTTGACCTCTACGGAACTGCTAATCAAAAATACTGGTAAACTATGGAATGGGATAATCTTCACGAACTCCTGCGGTCGCTTTATGATGATATGATGCCGCTTGCAGGCGACATGGCTGCAGTAGCTAAAGGATTGGCGGGATTGGGAGCGTTGTTCTATGTGGCATTAAAGGTTTGGCAGGCTTTAAGCCGTGCCGAACCTATTGATGTGTTCCCTTTTCTGCGTCCGTTCGCTTTAGGCCTTTGCATAATGTTCTTTCCAACCATCGTATTGGGAACCATCAATGCAGTATTGAGCCCGGTAGTTACGGGAACCCACCAAATACTCGAAGACCAGGTGCTTGATCTTAACCAGCTCCAACAACAGAAAGACCAATTGGAATATGAAGCAATGGTCAGAAATCCCGAAACAGCCTATATGGTATCAGACGAAGAGTTTGATAAGAAGCTGGACGAATTGGGATGGTCGCCCTCCGACGTTGGCACAATGGCGGGTATGTATATGGACAGGCAGGCTTACAAGATAGAGAAAGCCATAAAGGATTGGTTTCGCAATCTACTGGAAATACTCTTTCAGGCGGCAGCATTGGTCATTGATACCATACGGACGTTCTTCCTAATAGTCCTTTCCATACTAGGACCAATAGCCTTTGCCATTTCCGTATGGGACGGATTTCAGTCCACGCTTACGCAATGGATTACTAGGTATGTCAGTGTTTACCTGTGGCTTCCTGTTTCAGATCTGTTCAGCTCGATGCTGGCAAGAATACAATCCCTCATTTTGGAAAGGGATATAGCTATGCTTGCCGACCCTACCTACATACCTGATACGAGCAATACTGTGTACATCATTTTTATGATAATCGGCATTATCGGGTACTTCACAATACCAACAGTAACAGGCTGGGTGATCCAAGCCGGAGGTGCTGGAAACTTTACCCGCAACGTAAACCAAGCTGCAATGAAAACAGGCAACATCGCCGGAGCAGGTGCAGGTTCTACAGTTGGAAACATCGGCGGTAAACTGATGAATAAATAAACAATTAATCATTCTAAAAATGGAATTTAAAACGCTAAGAAATATCGAAAACAGCTTTAGGCAGATAAGGTTATATGCCATTGTGTTTGCAGTTCTCTGCGCCAGCGTGGTAGGATATGCCGTATGGCAGTCCTACCGCTTTGCAGAAGAACAACGCCAAAAAATTTATGTATTGGATAACGGCAAATCACTGATGCTTGCCTTATCGCAGGATGCGAGCATCAACCGCCCGGTTGAAGCAAGGGAACACGTCAGACGTTTTCACGAGCTTTTTTTTACGCTTGCACCTGATAAGAATGCTATCGAAAGCAATATGAGCAGGGCGTTCAACCTTGCCGATAAAAGTGCCTTTGATTACTACAAGGACTTATCAGAAAAGGGCTATTACAGCCGCATCATTTCGGGGAACGTGCAGCAACGCATAGAGGTGGATAGTGTTGTGTGTAACTTCGACAACTACCCGTATGCAGTGCGCACCTATGCCAAACAGTTCATTATCCGGTCAAGCAATGTAACCATGCGTAATCTGATTACTTCCTGCTATCTCGTCAACTCTGTTCGCTCTGACAACAACCCGCAAGGCTTCAATATCGAAAAATTTGCAGTCGTGGAAAACAGGGATATCGAAGTCATCGAACGCTAAAAACAATGTTATGGAAGCATTATCAGATTTAAACACGTTCGCAAAAATCCTTACAGACAAAGGATATAACGGCTATTTCCATACGCAGGGTGCGTATGCCGGAAAGCTGAAAGACAGCATTACCGAATACCTCGAAAGCTGCCAAAAGGGTACAGACAATTTGCCTAAGCAAGACTTGTTGCTGACGGGCTATCTGCAATGGTCAGGCGATGACAAGCCCCGTGTAGAATGCAGTATGTGGGTAAAATACCTGAATGGCAAATTTTCATTGAGCCGTATGGAGGTAGCCAAGAAAGACGGCTTCGGGCAACTGCTCAAAAAATCGGAACTGGCTAACCTGTCCATAATGTCAGCCCCCAAATTAACGGAAGGGGTCGCACTGGTCAACGATGAGCCAAAGCAACAGGCGGGTAAAAGTCCTAAGCGTTTCAAGCTGTAACAACAAATAGTAAGGCTATGAAAAAATTAAAAGCAAATATGGACAGGTACTTTGACCAGCTCGATGAACGTTGGCGGGCGTTGCCTTTGCGCAAACAGCGCCAATATACGCTGTACTTCTTTGTGGTTTACCTACTGCTCACCGTAGTGGTCATTGGCAAAGTGATGTACGACACCTCAAAGTCCGGTAACAATATGGTCATTAAACATATTGAGAACCCTGTCCTTAAAAATGGAAATCCTGCAAAGTTGCAGGACAGTGTATCAACAATTTTAAAAAATCAGATTTATGAAAGAAAATGAGAACAAAAAAACGGTTGTTCGGGTAACCGAGAGAAGCCCGAAAGACACCGCTGATGTGCTGCAAGACGGCACACAGAAAAAAGCCGACAAGCTCAAAAAGCCACTCATATTCCTTTTAATGGGTGTGGTATTTCTCGGCTGTATGTACCTGATATTTAAACCGTCCAAAGATAAAAAGACGGTCGAAAGTATTGGGCTAAACGATGCTGTACCAGAGGCTACCGGAGTAGGATTGCCTGCCAATAAAAGCAAGGCCTATGAGCAGGAAATGCTCGAACGCAAAGAGCAGGAAAAACGCAATGCACTTGTAACGCTTTCCGACTACTGGAATGCTGAAGATAAAGAAGAACCTACCGACGAGCAGTTTCCTGAAGATGAAGAAAGCAACAACTTTGGAGGTGGTAGCAGAAATTCAGGAAGAAACGGTAATCATGGATTGAACAGCTACAGAAATATGCAAAGCACATTGGGTTCATTCTATCAGAATAATAATTCTGAAACAATGGAACTCCGCAGGCAACTGGACGAAATGAAAGAAAAGCTGGCTGAGAAAGATGTGCCACCTGTGGCCACCGTTGATGACCAACTTAAACTAATGGAGAAATCCTATGAAATGGCAGCAAAGTATCTTCCGCAAAATGCCAATACCGGAAACGCTGCTCCTGCCAATATTGCAACTCCAAATGTTGCTTTGGGTGCTAGCCAAAAAGAACATTTCGTATCGTTCACGCCCACAAGAAAGAATATTGTAACAGCCTTGTACCGTGAGCCATCGGACAGTGCTTTTGCAGCCGATTGGAGCCAAACAAAAAACCGTGGGTTTTATACCGCAGGTGCTACCGAACAGGCAATACAACTTAAAAACAGTATCAAAGCCTGTGTACACGAAGCCCAAACGGTAGTAGGCGAAACGGGAGTTCGCTTGCGACTTTTAGAGCCTGCCCAAACGCCACAACGTACCATCCCTAAAGGAACGATTGTAACAGCTAATGCCAAATTTCAGAATGGCAGGCTGCAATTAAAAGTTACCTCCGTAGAACTGGAGGGCAACATCATACCGGTAGATATTATCATTTACGATTTGGATGGGCAGCAAGGCTTGTACGTTCCGTATTCGCCCGAAATGAATGCCCTTACTGAAATGGCGGGCAATATGAGCCAAACTGGTGGAACGAGCGTAATGCTAACACAGAATGCCGGCCAGCAGGTTGCAGCAGATCTTAGTCGTGGCGTGGTACAGGGAATTTCGGGCTACTTCGCCAAAAAGGTAAGAACCCCAAAAGTTATGCTGAAAGCAGAACATCAGGTCTTCCTTGTATCTAAACAATAATGTTGAATTCAAATAAATAAAACAATGAAAAATAATTTAAAAACCTTTTGGGCTATTGCCCTGATACTCGGCTTTGCCGTACAATCTTATGCACAGAACAGCATCAGAACACCGCTTGCATTGGGCAAGATACAACCGTATAGAATGGAAGTTACCTATGATAAGACTTCACACCTGATTTTTCCAACCGCTATCCGTTACGTGGATTTAGGCAGCGAATATCTGATTGCAGGAAAAGCAGAAGATGCAGAAAACGTGTTGCGTGTAAAAGCAACGGTAAGGGATTTTGAACCAGAAACCAATTTTTCAGTCATTACGAATGACGGACGTTTTTACAGCTTTAACGTGTATTACAGTTCCTACCCGGAAGCAATGAGCTACGACCTGCTCACCATGCAAAAAGCGGTAGATAAAGCCAACGGAAACGATGTGCTTTTCGAAGAATTGGGTAATAAATCTCCATCACTGGCAGGGTTGATTTTGGAAACCATTTACAAGAAAGGCAAGCGTATTGTAAAGCATATTGGAGCTAAGAGTTTCGGCATTCAGTTTATGCTCAAAGGCATTTACATCCACAACGGCAAATACTATTTCCATACGGAATTGAGAAACCGTACCAATGTGCCGTTTCAGATTGATTTTATCAATTTCAAAGTAGTGGATAAAAAAGTAGCCAAACGCACCGTAGTCCAGGAACGCTCGATGATACCGTTACGTACTTACAAGCCTTTGGACGAGATTGGCGGTAAGACCACCGAGCAAAACGTGTTCCTCTTAGAACAGTTTACCATTGCTGATGACAACGTGCTGTTGATTGAGATTTTCGAGAAGAACGGTGGTAGGCATCAAACATTGCAGGTGGAAAATTCTGACTTAATCAAAGCCAGTTTGATTAACGATATGCACCTGAAATTTTAATAACCTTTTAAAGTAATTATATGAAAAAGTATATCTATACCGTGATGCTTGTTTTAATAGGTATTACGGTTGCACAAGCACAACGAATGCTGCCAAAGCAGAAAGGATTGGAAATAAGCACCGGCATACTATCCGATGATAAAATCGGCAACGATTATTACATCAGTGCAGCAATGACCGTAAACGGAAAAAACGGCAATTACCAGCTTTGGGCGTTGGAATACACGCACCAATACCATGACTACAAAGACCTCCACATATCGCAGGAAACCTATTCCGCAGAGGGTGGTTACAGTGTCTTCTTGTTGGGTGATGCCCGAAAAAACATCACGCTGAATTTTGCTATAACCGGTGTGGTCGGTTACGAAACCATCAACCGGGGCGAAGCAATGTTGTATGACGGAGCGAAGATACTGAGCGAGGATAATTTCATTTATGGTGCAGGTGGTCGCCTCACTTTTGAAACGTATCTGTCTGACCGTTTTGTACTTGTCCTGCAAGGGCGTACAAAAGTCCTTTGGGGTACAGACATACAGCAGTTCCGACCGTCGGCAGGTTTGGGATTAAGGTTTAACTTTTAAAACCTAAAAGCGATGATAGCAATATTCAATAAATTCAGAACGGGATTACTGCCATTATATGTATTCCTGACAATCCTCACAGCTTCGGTTACGTTGGTATCATGCAGTAAAGGTGATGAACTCGAAATACAGAACGATTTTCCTTTTGGTGTAAACGTGATGCCTGTTCCAAAAGATGTATCTAACGGGCAGACAGTAGAGATACGCATTACCATACAGCGTTCAGGCAATTACAGCAATACGCAGTATTTCCTCCGTTACTTTCAGTTCGACGGGCAAGGCACATTGCGGTACTATGATGAACCGCCGTACCTGCCCAATGACCAGTACCAATTACCAACAGAGCAGTTTCGTCTGTACTACACTTCAACGTCTTCCGTATCACAATCATTTGATGTTTGGATTTCGGATAGCTTCGGGAATGAAAAGCAAATAAGTTTTCAGTTTAATAGTAGTGATTAGTATAGTAGCAAAAAGAAGTCCTGCCGCAAAAGCAGGATTTCTTTTTTTGGAGTGATCGAAGCTAAATTTTTGTAAATTTAGATGATGGATTTTTAAGTGATTTTGTTATGGTTGCATCATTGGTAATAGGCATCATATTTTTGATTGCGGGCTTGGGACTTCGCTATTGGATTAACCAGCGGAAGTTTTATAGGCGTAGTCCTATTGGAGCAGAAGGCTTCTCCTCTTATGAAAGTTCAGTTTTCATCAAACTTGTTGAGAAAGTTGGTAAATGGGTTGCTTATGCACTGATTATCTTCGGGTTATTGTCATTATGGGTTTATTCTCGTGAGAAAAAGGAAAAACAGCAGTCAGAAGTAATAACTGAACAACCTGCCCAACTCAGATAATTTTTACAACGTACATTTTTAAAGCAAATCGGATAATCCAAAAGTTATCCGATTTTTTTATTATACGGTTAATAAAAGTATTTGTTTACGGTTTTTTATTTAATTTGCCGCTTATAATGCAGTTGTGCCAATCCCGTATCGAATGTTTTAGCTTCTATAAATTCAAGTGCTTGCTCGGGTCTTCCGTCTTTAAAAAGTTTTGTTCCATCACCTAATATAACTGGGATAATCGAAATTATAAACTCGTCTATTAAGTTATGTTTCAATAGTTAGTTAACGACTTCAGCACTACAAAGATGTCTTTTCCATGCGATTATGAATAAAGGATTCTCCAGTAAAAGTTATTTTCAATTAATTTTTAATTTCTTTTGGAAATTTGTCTTTTACCAAATTCAGTTCAATCCCAAACTCCAACCAGGCTTTGAGTCCGTCCAATACGGTTGTAAAACCTCCTGTATTGTTTTTAATAATATCAATCAGGTCATCACCTTTTTGGCTAAATCCATAATTTTTAATAACTACATAGGTCTGATCCTTAGAAAGAGAAGTAAATTCAAAATCTACAGTTGTTGTAGGGCTGTCCCATTCAATGGAGATTTTCTTGTCAAAAACTATTTCTTTAACCATAATAGTATCGGACACTCCATACATTTCCCATTCCCAAGTTATGTTTTTGCCTACTTCAAGCTTTCCGCTAGATTTTGTAAACCAAAACTTGGTCGTAATAGAAGGGTCAATGAAGGCTTGAAAAACTATTGAAACGGGTTTTCTTATCAACATTTGAGTTTCCACTTTTGGTATATTATTTTCCATTTTAATCAAAGTATTATTTTCGAGATTGTGCTTAAACTTGTTCTTTATATTTGGTGTAATACAACAACTACTTTGTTTTTTCAACGATATTCTTGAGACCATCTACCACAACAGCCCAATTTTCAGAAGAATGCTTTGCCTTTTCTTCATCATAATTAGATTGTGTAATAGTTAATTCCGTTCTGGCATCTATGGGTTTTACTTCATAAGTAACCAGGAGATAGTTTTCGGGTTTGTCCTCCAAACCACTCCAACTACTTAAGTAGCTGTAAGATAGTTTTTTATTGGGAAAAAATTCTAAAACAATTCCTTTGTCTGTGTATGCTGTGCCTTCATATTCTCCTGTCCAAAGAATTGGACTACCTACTTCCCAGTCTGTTTCTTGACTGGAGCCAAAGAAATATTGCTTTACGATTTTTGGATTAATGAGAGCATCCCAAACTTTTTCTATGGGTGCAGCAATTTCGGTTTGATAAGTTGATTTGAAATCTGTTTGCATATTATTAATTTTTAAAATTTGTTGTAATAAATGAATAAAAGTTACCTTGGAATCACCCAAAGCCGAAAAGTAATTAACGTTAAAATCGTTCACTTGCTTAAGAGATTTAACCGTAGTTTCTAAACCTACTTGTGTTAAACTAACTACTTTTGCTCGGGTGTCCTTTTCTTGTTCCGCACGGCTCACCAGTCCTTTTTTTTCCAATGTTCTTAAAACAGTAGAGGTGGTCATTTTGTCCATTTTGGCGGCATCAGCAATGGCTATTTGAATAGGTTCTTGCTTATGTTGAATTAACCAGTAAATAGCAGTCAATACCGTCATTTGTGGAGACGTAATGTCAAAATTATTGATTATTTTATTTTTCTTATTCTGCCAATCTGAAAAAACGTGCCACATGAAGTAATCTGGACTATCTACATCATCCCTAAATTGAAAATCATTATAACTATACATAACACCTTTTTTTGTAAGTGCAAATATAGTAAGTTTACTTACTAAATACCAGAACTATTTTGTTTTTACTTCAATCAATGGAAGTTAGAGCAATTACAAGTGTTTTCAGTTTTGGCTTTATTCGTTTTATCTTTTTGAACGTACAGCTTTTACTTTTTTCAAATTCTTATCAGCCGGTCATCAAAGTAATTCAGAATTGGGCCATAAATAATTTGTAAAGTACACTATCTCAATAGTTCAGTGCCAATTTTCTTTATTATCTCGTTCCAATGTGCTTTCACTTCGGTTCTCTGCACATCATTTAAAAGATTTTCTTGATGGATGGCTATGGTTGCCTTTGTCTGATTTCCAATAACTCGAATTTGAACGGTTGACACGTTTTCCCAATGGGTAAGTTTCCAATTCAAGCGAATATGTGAATTTGTTTTTAAAACACGGACAAGGCCTGTTATGCCATTTTCAGTTTCGAACTCTTTTTTAATTTCAAGTTCATTTTTCAAATTCCCTAACCAAATCCTTAGTCCATTCTCGGAAAATAAAAAGTCCCAAACCTTCTCACTCGAAACAGAAAAGGTTTTTCTTATTCCAAATTGAAATCCTAC